>NZ_JAUBUI010000002.1:93553-203979 GCF_036705385.1 Microcoleus sp. B3-A4
CTGGCTAATTCTTGCCTTTCAAGTTCTTTTCTGGCTAATTCTTGCTTTTCAAACTCTTGCCTTTCAAGTTCTTTTCTGGCTAATTCTTGCTTTTCAAACTCTTGCCTTTCAAGTTCTTTCCTGGCTAATTCTTGCCTTTCAAGTTCTTTTCTGGCTAATTCTTGCTTTTCAAACTCTTGCCTTTCAAGTTCTTTTCTAGCCCGGTCTTTTTTCTCTTGCTCTTTTCTCTCTATTTCTCGACGAGCAAATTCTTTTTTCTCTTGCTCTTTGCGGGCTCGCTCTCTTATCTCTTCTTCCTCGGCTCTAACTTTCTCAACAGAACGTGCGACTTGCATTTCATAGGTAGCGACACTGAGGTTTCCTTGGTATTCGATGGTTTTGTCGATCGCCCGATCGGCCAAAAAAGAATCGTGGGGAATGAGTCGCAGCGTATTGATAGCCAACTGCCACAGCCGCTGGGACTCTTCCCAAGTAGCAGAAGAAGGATTAGAAGTGCGTCCAATTAAGACTGCTTGGGCGGCTAATTTAGCAGCATCGTCCCAATTATATTTGGCTCTTTCTTCTATTTGAATCTGACTTTGAACGTTTTGGAGTTGCTGGGCCAGAGTTTGGGATTGCTGGCGGTTGATTGCGGATTTCCAAAGTTCTGCAGGAAACGGGGCGCTGTCGGGAGTTTTGGCAAGGTTATCTAATTGTACTTTGAGCCGATCGCGCAATTTGTAGAGTTCGGAAAGGGATTGCGGAGTTTCGCCGTCTGGCTGTCGCCCAGAGAGTGCGAGTTGGTAGTTTAGGGAAGGTTGAGCCACTGTTGTGGGGACTGCAACCCAAATAATACCGATGACGACACCGAAACCATTGACGATCGCGATCGCAATATATCGAACCCAGCGCATATAGTTTATCCTCAGACACGCCAATAATTTTACCTAATCTTGGGAGCAATGGGGGATTTAATTATAAGAACTTACGCATGGGGGCCCAGAAACCAGGTTTTTTACAAAAATACTTTGTTGCTGCGGACTGATTCGGTAAAAACCCGGTTTCTTTGTCGGAGTCTGTAAGTCTTGTTATAGCAAATTCGCGCCATGTTTTAGGCTTCCTCATTCTCTTTCATTGCTTGTTCAATTTCTTCTGGGTAAGCATCAGCATAAGCCCAAGCATTGACTAAATCAGCCGCCGTCAAATGGGGATAGCACTTAAAAATTTCAGCATCGCTGCATCCGAGACGGCGATAACCCACCAGTACCCAAACTTGTATGCGAGTATTGCCAACACAGGCATCGCCGCCACACACGCCGGGAGTTTTTTTAATGCCTAGAGAACCACTGCTTAAGGTTTGAAGTAAAATTTCTATAACCGCTGCTTTATCTGCTGAATTTAACGTTGAGATTTGAGTTTCTAATTCTTGTAGAGTCATAAATGCGATTGGCTTTTTTCACCTCTACATACTTCCTAACTAGCAAAAGCCGTCAAATACTTGGCGTGCAGCTCTATCTCGGTCGCCATAAATGCACTGAATCTATTATGACTTCTAGTGAAAGAGGTTTGGTTTGTCCCTTCACAGTAGGAGTAAGTGGGTGGATCATCTCCTTCAGAAAGTCTAAAAAAGCTAAATTGATAACCCTGGTGCATAAAGAAAACAAACGCATCTTCTGGCAGAGTATTGGGAAAGTGATTTTCTTCTAAGAGTTCGACAGCCCACTCTTTTAAATAAGGTAGGTGTTCAAAAAAACAGTCCGACCCCTGTAAGACTTGACCAGCACTCTTCCCCATCCAGAGGAGAAACTCTTTATAGGCTTCGGGGAGCGAGAATTTTAACTTCTTCTCAAGCTCTGTAATTTCAGGGTAAGTACAGGCCACCAGTTCATCCGAACTCACCAATTTTAGTTCTTTGAGCCTTTCTTTGACTTGATCTAGATACATGGCTATTAACTCTTTTAAAAAGGATTGTGAAACCCGCCGGCGGGTTTCATTTGTATATGCGCGAATGGCTATTGCCGGAGCATTAGAAAGCCAACTCCCTCAGTACCTTCTCACGCTGTCCTCCATGATTCACAGTCAGCAGAATGTTTGGAAACAGCCGACAAAACTGCTTAATCACCGAACTACAAGAATCACAAGGTGGACGCTCTGTATATAAATCGACCGTTCCTTCAATATTTGGCATCTGGCCATATCGAGAGGCTAGCTCCTCAAGCAGCTTATATTCACTGTCATAGGCTCGCGAATGCCCATCGGGAACAGGAAAGGTTTTAAAAAAGGGCTGCGTAGGTAACTCAACCGTTCCTAGACGGGTTGATTTGCCGCTGATTCCTATTAGTTTGCCAGAATCATTCCCAATTTGGAATACTGCAAAAGCGATATTTCTCCCCCCTCCGACATTATACTCTTGTCTAATTTTCTCAAGAGAATTCGTGCAGTTAAAAAGTTCCATACAAAAAAAGTTTGTTTATATTAAAAAAATTCCGATATATATTTGTAACTCTACTGATTTATAGCAAGGGTATTCCTTTGCCTTTTAGCGCTACGCTTTTAAGCTTCACACCCCCCTAACGGTTTCGGGATTACCGCCTTGTCTATCCAAGGTGTTTATTAAGTCTCCTACATTATAATCCAAAACTGCATATTTGTAAATCAACACAAGTATCTGGGACGTAATGCCCCAAGGATTTAAAGCATCTGGCGGAAAATCTCTCAGTAGCGTATCGCGCAAGTGCATAGGAAATATCACGCAGGAATCCAAAACAACAGGATAAGGAATCAACCTGCTAGCTGTATACTCTGGTCTCATGCAATTCCTCTTCTTGGCTAAACTGAGCTAATTCCTTGAGAATTTCGCGGCGCTTAACAGTACGCTGCTGTTTATAGGCGATCACACCTGCCCAACTAATCCGCCGCTGGTTTCCTAATTTTCCATAGGGAATTTTCCCGTTGTCGAGCAATTTGACCACAAACTCTTGCGACACATAGAGCAAACTAGCAGCTTCTTCAACAGTCATATCTTGCTCAATTGCATCTTGGAGTATTTTTTGCCGGTTCATGGAAATGTTTCCTGAATTCATTTAATGCTAATCTAGTATATAGAATTTATTAAACGTCTTTAATGTCTGACGTAAAAAAAATGTCTAGCCGCTTTTAATAACGAAGATTATACCCAAGCCTTTACCTTGTTAAAACCACGAGCCGAACAAGGTAATGCTGCATCCCAGTGCATAATTGCCAGTATGTACCATTTAGGATTAGGTCGAGAAATGATGATGTTAGAAGCAATTAAATGGTACATCAAATCCGCTGAGCAAGGCTATGGTGTTGCCTCAAACAACTTAGCAGGAATTTATCTTTGCGGTGCTGATGGTGTAGCAGCCGATCGCACTGAAGCAGATAAATGGTTTCAAAAAGCCAGAGAACAAGGATTTTCACATACACCCATCTGAGCGTGAATATGTGAACCCAGCTAGCATTGCATAAAACAACACCAAAACAAAATCCCAACAAAAACCCGGTTTCTCCAAGAAACCGGGTTTAATCATCCGCGTTAATCCGCGTTCATCTGCGGTTAAAAAATCCTACAACTGCTTCACCTCAGAAACCAATTTGGCAACCACATCCTTAGCGCTACCAAACAACATCATCGTCTTATCCTTGTAGAACAACTCATTATCTACACCGGAAAAACCAGCACTCATCCCGCGCTTAATTACGATCGTATGCTTGGCCTTATCAACCTCCAAAATCGGCATCCCGTAAATCGGGCTCGCCGTATCGTGACGCGCCGCCGGATTCACTACATCGTTAGCCCCGATTACCAAAGCAACATCAGTTTCGTCAAACTGCGGATTGATATCGTCCATATCGTACAACTGCGGATAAGGCACGTTTGCTTCCGCCAGCAGCACATTCATGTGCCCCGGCATCCGCCCAGCCACCGGGTGAATTGCGTATTTCACGTCAACACCCATTTTTTCCAAACCGTCGGCTAACTCGCGCACGGCGTGCTGTGCTTGCGCTACAGCCATTCCGTAACCGGGAATAATTACAACCGATCGCGCATAACCCAACATCATCGCACTTTCTTCGAGATTGATGCTGCGAACAGTTTTGTCAGTAGCACCAGCAGCCCCAGCAGCAGCCCCAGCACTTCCGCCACCGCTACCAAAGGCGCTAAACAGCACACTACCCAAGGATCTATTCATCGCCTTGCACATGATTTGCGTCAAAATAATCCCCGACGCGCCCACCAATGCACCAGCAATAATCAGCATATTGTTCATCAAAATGAACCCAGCCACACTCGCCGCAATCCCCGAATAAGAGTTAAGCAGCGACACCACCACGGGCATATCGCCACCGCCAATGGGTAGCACAAACATGATTCCCAGAATATTGGAAATCGCCACCAAACCCAGGAATACCGGCACATCCTCCGGATTAAACAGCATATAACCGCTGCCGGCTAAAAGTGCGATCGCCAGCATGGCATTAAACGGCTGTTGCAGCGGAAACGTCATTGGCGCACCCGGTAGCAATTCTTGCAGTTTCGCAAAGGCCACAAGGCTACCAGTGAAAGTAATTCCGCCAATCAACACACCCAAAAGGATCGTGATTGTCGCGTCTGGAGTTGGCGATTCCGGGATGCTGAGATAGCGCCAGAACTCCCCCACAGCAACGAGTGCAGAAGCCGCGCCCCCGAAACCGTTAAGCAAACCCACCATCTGCGGCATATCCGTCATCGCCACGGTATTCGCCATAATTGTTCCCAAAATGGAACCGACGATAATTCCGACAGCAATCAATTCGTAGCTGACTACTTGCTTTTCCAGCAACGTACCGACGATCGCAATTAACATCCCGATCGCAGCTAACACATTCCCTTGACGCGCGGTTGCAGGGGAACCCAACTGTTTCAAACCGATAATAAACAAAGATGCGGCAACTAAATAACCTAGTTGAATGCCACTGGGCAGAAAATCGCTCACGCTTTAACCTCTTTTTTCTTGAACATTTGCAGCATTCGATCGGTTACTAAGAAACCGCCGACAACGTTAATTGTGGCTAGGGCGATCGCGATCGTCCCCAAAATCGAAGTAACAGTCACATTGCCTTGGCCAGAAATCAGAATTGCACCTAAAACGGCAATTCCAGAAATCGCATTCGATCCCGACATCAAAGGTGTGTGCAGCGTCGGCGGGACTTTATTAATTACTTCAAATCCCACAAACGACGCTAGAGTAAACACCACTAAACCTGCAATCAATCCTTCTGCCATGACAATTGGTAATTGGTAATTGGAAATAACTCGTTCCCGGTTGCGTCCGCCACTCCGCCAGGGAATGAATTCCCTGACTCATAGCAAAAGTCCTCTTAAGAGGACTAATAAACATCTCCAATAATTCTTGTGGAACAGGCATCTTGCCTGTTCAAAAAAGCCTTTTTTGGAGATATTTAATCAGTTCTTCAGTCCTCTTCAGAGGACTTGAGCTTTGAGGCAGGGGTTTCAACCCTTGCCGGACTATCGGACTATCGGACTGCCGGACTGCCGGACTATCGGACTATCGGACTGCCGGACTATCGGACTGCCGGACTATCGAACTGCCGGACTATCGGACTGCCGGACTTTGCCTCATAACGACAGAATCTAACTGACTGCTGAAGCTTGAGCGGCCAAAGCATCGCGAACTCGCTGGTTGCTAATCTCACCGTCGCGGGCAACGCAAGCACCAGCAATGATATCGTCTTCAAAATTCAAATTGAGTTCCTTATCTTTCACCATCAACTGAAGTAAAGAGGAGATATTCTTCGAGTAAGTTTCGCTAGCGTGGACAGGCATCGACGAGGGCACATTAATCGGGCCGATGACATTAACGCCGTTCCATTCAACATCTTTCCCCGCTTCCGTGCATTCGCAATTGCCGCCTTGTTCGCCCGCGAGGTCAACAATTACCGATCCGGGCTTCATTTGAGAAACCATTTCTCTAGTAACTAAAATAGGTGCTTTTCTGCCGGGAACTTGAGCGGTTGTAATCACTGCATCGGAAGCGCTGACGTGTTGGGTGAGCACTTGGCGGGTGTATTCTTTAGCCGCTTCTGATAGCTCTTTAGCATAACCTCCGGCAGCGACGGTTTCTTCCTTGAGTTCGACATCAAGGAATTTAGCGCCCAAACTTTGCACTTGTTCTTTTGTTTCCGGGCGGATGTCGAAGGCTTCGACTACCGCACCCAAACGACGCGCCGTGGCGATCGCCTGCAAGCCAGCAACGCCCACACCCATTACCAATATTTTCGCGGGGCGAATTGTACCCGCCGCCGTTGTCAGCATTGGGAAATATTTCGGCAAAGCTGCGGCTGCGATCAGTACCGCTTTGTAACCGGCAACGTTACCCTGAGATGACAGCGCATCCATGCTTTGAGCGCGGCTGGTGCGCGGGATCATTTCCATGCTGAATGCCGTTACTTTGCGATCGGCTAAACGCTGCACTAAAGCTGGATCTCCCAGAGGATTCAAAAATCCGATGAAAACGCCTCCTTCCCGGAGTTGATGAACTTCTGATTCTTGCAGGGCCCCGATTTTGACGACGACATCGGCTTCGCCCCACACCCTAGCGGTATCGGCGACAACCTGAGCTCCCGCTTCTTCGTAAGCAAGATCCGAGAAAAAGGATTGTGCGCCGGCACCGGCCTCAACCCAAACTTCGACGCCCTGTTTGACTAATCGGGCTACAGCGTCGGGTACTAAAGCCACCCGGCGTTCTCCTGCTGCTATTTCTTTTGCGATCGCTAATTTCATACACTCTCCTTATTTAAGCCTTCCTAGGACGGTTGAAACCGCGCCTGCACAGACACAACCTGCCTCCGCAGGTTTCTTGAAGTGCGATTTTTAATCGCCCGATGCCTTCCTTTACATTGAAGCAGCCGTTGCCCTAAACTTCCCTCGTTGATACTAAAGCCGATCGCCCAAATTCGACCCGTATCTTTAACTTATCTTATACATTCCCATTCGCTAAATTGTTCAGTTTGCCACCGATTATGATATAATTTTATGTCGCCTACTTCTGTAGTTTGAATGTCTGTTATCAGTATTACGCAAAAAATACGCAAAAAAAAGTGACCTCAGCCGGCGGTCGCTCGCCCTCATCAAATTGCTGAGACATTCGATATATTGTAGGCACGATCGCAAATTTCGGGCGAGCAATATTTAAGGTTCACCAAAAGTTTAATTAGAGGAGTTGTTATGCGACGATTATTTTCAGCACTAGCGGTTACAGGTTGCTTGGTGGCTGGATTACCCGCCATCAGTTTAGCCCAGTCCATGCCAGGCTTCACGATTTTCGGAGGCCCCGAGCGCGCCAACCAATTAAGCTATCGCTTGGATTACGGTACAGCCGGGATGAGCGGCGATAGATATCGGCTGCGAATTCCTTCCAAGAAAGTAAGTTTGGCGATCGCCCAACTCAACATATCCTATCCAGACTACTACAAAGGCGAATTCGACCAAAAAGACATTAAAGTGCGCGTCAAAGACAAAACAATAGAATTGCAAGAAGTGATCTGGGACAAAGAAAATCGTTTCATAGAAATTTATCCCAAAGAACCAATTGCCGCAGGCAACAATGTTGAGGTTGTACTCTCCAACGTCAGAAACCCATCTCCAGGCGGAATGTACCATTTCAACGTCCGCATCCGCACCCCTGGGGATGTTCCCTTGCTGCGTTACCTCGGTACTTGGCTGTTGAGCATTAATTGAGGGAAGAGTTCGGGGAAAGAATTTCTCGTTAATCAAGCGATCGCCACAGTTAAATTTAACTGTGGCGATAGTTTTGCTACGGGCAAAAATTTAACAATACTCAAATCCTGGTTTTCGGGAGTTGTAAAATAGAACCTCCGGCTCATATCGCAATTGTCAAGGATTCGTAAAATAAGTTTAGGGGCAGTCCCCCGATGGTTGCCCTTCGCTAATTAGGGGTAGGCTTAGGGGCGCTACCCTAAAAAATGTTTACCAATCAAATAGGATTGCTCTAGCCGTACTTGCAGCATGAATCTACTAGCAAAAATCAAAACAATACAACTTCCTCCAGCCCTGCGATCGAGAAACTATCGCCTGTTTTTTGCAGGACAAGGCATCTCACTGATTGGTAGTTGGATGACGCAAGTCGCTACTGTTTGGCTTGTATACAATTTGAGCGATTCACCTTGGATGCTCGGCGTGGTGGGATTTACAAGTCAAATCCCCACATTAATTTTACTGCCTTTTGCAGGAGTTTTAATCGATCGCTGGAACCGCCACCGAGTCATAATTGCCACTCAAATATTAGCGATGGTTCAATCCTTAGCGCTAGCATTTTTAGCGCTAACAGGAGTCGTTAACATTTGGCAGCTCCTGGTACTGAGTTTCTTTCAAGGCGCAATTAATGCCTTTGACGCGCCGGCACGGCAAGCTTTTGTACCGGAACTTGTAGAAAAGAAAGAAGATTTAGCAAATGCGATCGCCCTCAACGCTTCCATGTTCAACGGAGCCCGACTAATCGGCCCAGCGATTGCAGGTTTGCTGATAGCTACAGTCGGCCCAAGTTATTGCTTTCTGATTGACGGACTCAGCTACATCGCTGTAATTGCAGGCTTATTAGCGATGCAGATCAAAGCCCGTAAAATTGCAGCAACTAATACCAAACCCTTACAAAGATTAAAAGAAGGATTCGTTTATGCCTTCGGATTTCCCCCGATTCGAGCAATTTTACTGCTATTAGCATTAGTCAGTTTTGCGGGAATGTCGCACACAGTTTTAGTCCCAATTTTTGCCACCAAAATTCTGCAAGGCGGCCCACAAACTCTAGGCTTTTTGATGGCTGCTTCGGGAGTCGGAGCATTTGCGGGGGCGATTTATTTGATTTCTCGCAAAAGTATAGTTGGCCTCGGCAAATTCATTGCAATTTCACCGGCCATTATGGGATTCGGACTGATAGGTTTTGGTTTGTCCCGCGTCTTGTGGCTGTCTT
Organism: Microcoleus sp. B3-A4; assembly: GCF_036705385.1. Lineage (NCBI taxonomy): Bacteria > Bacillati > Cyanobacteriota > Cyanophyceae > Oscillatoriales > Microcoleaceae > Microcoleus > Microcoleus sp. B3-A4. The sequence continues at coordinate 102,544 of NZ_JAUBUI010000002.1, forward strand.
TAATCATGATGTTGTTTGTGGGGTTTGGTTTCATTATCCAATTTGCAGGAGGAAACACATTTTTGCAAACAATTGTGGAAGACGACAAACGCGGAAGAGTGATGAGCATATACACGATGGCATTTTTTGGAGTGACACCGTTTGGGAATTTAGTTGGCGGCGGATTGGCAAATTATATCGGCGCTCCCAATACAGTCATCATTGGAGGTATAATTTGTGTTTTAGGCTCCATAGTTTTTACCAAACAGTTGCCAGCTTTAAAAAACATAGTCCGACCACTTTATCAAAAAATGGGTTTAATTCCGCAGTAGCGATTTAGCGTAAAATCACAAATGCCAACATTAAACAAGATTCCCAAAGCTAATATCTGACTGTATCTCTAGCAATCCTCAACAATTTGTACACTTCTCTCTTTCCCTCTTATCTTCTCTTTCTCTGCGCCCTCTGCGCCCTCTGCGGTTAAAACATCCAAATTAATTACGCAACCAGAGGTTAAACCAAGCAAATACAAGTGCAATCGCATCTCTCAGAGAGATTCAAGCAGCTTTAGGCGCAACTTTAGAAAAAGGTTCGGGGATTTCCACCGCGTATCTAGTCGCAGAAATTGTTTTTTAGCTTGTTCACCATTCTTGTTGGGCTTCTGCTTCTGCTTGGATTAAATTTTGCCGCAGTTGCACCCAATTTATTTGATGAGAGGGCAAATCTTCGATGAGCTTTCCGCGCTGTAAATGCAGAATTCGCGTGCTAAATTGCTCGGCTAATTCTAATTGATGGTTTACCATTACAATTGTGGTTTTGCCGTTTGTTAGCTGTATCAATACTTGCAAAAGGTGGGCGGCTTTTCCTGCGTCTAGGGCGGATGTTGGCTCGTCTAAAAGCAAGATTTTTGGTTGTAGGATGATGCCGCGGGCGATCGCCACGAGCTGTTTTTGGCCTGTGGAAAGCTGCAATTCGGTGCGATTGAGCCATTCTTGGGGTATGTGCAGTTGTTCGATCGCCCCGCTAATTCTCTCAGCAATGTTTGATGGAGTCACCCCCCGCAGCTTCAAAGGATAAGCCAATGCTTCTCGCACCGACATTCCCAAAAGCTTGGATTCTTGCAAGATGAGGGTGATTTGTTTGCGGAGTTCGATCGCAGGTATTTGGCTATATTCTGTATTTTCCAGATAAATCGAGCCGCTGGTGGGACTGCTGAGCCGATTTAGCAACCGCAACAGCGTTGTTTTCCCCGCACCTGAAGGGCCAACAATTGCCACGCGAGATCCCTTGTGTACCTGAAATGATATATTTTCCAACAAATGACTTGAGGCGATCGGTGTTTTTAAACTAACATTATCAATTCGCAGTTGAGGATTTGTTTCTGTATTATTTTCCGAATAATTAGGCATTTAATTAATTAAAAATATGGCTTTCGTGGAACGGGCATATTGCCCGTTCTTGAGGCAGGCAATATGCCCACTCCCAAATCCAACTCACTCTTTGTGGAACGGGCATCTTGCCCGTTCTTAAGGCAGGCAAGATGCCCGCCCCACAATCAAACTCAAGCTCAAACTTTTACAGATTTTTCTAAAGGAAAACCCAGCTTTTCGCGCTGTTCCAAATAAAGCTGAGCCACTCGCCGCGCCAAATTGCGAATTTTGGTGATATACCTAGTTCTTTCCGTTACCGAAATCACGCCTCTAGCATCGAGTAAATTGAAAGTGTGAGAACATTTTAACACATAATCAAGACTAGGCAAAACCAATCCTTTTTTTGTCAGTTGTTCCGCTTCTTGCTCGTACAATCCAAATAGAGTAAACAGCAATTCTGGATTAGAAGCTTCAAAGTTATAAGTACACTGTTCTATTTCTCCTTGCAGGTGAACGTCGCCGTAAGTGATGCCATCTTTCCACTGAATTTTCGTCATGGCATCGACTTCTTGGAGATACATTGCTAGGCGTTCTAGTCCGTAGGTAATTTCAATGGAGACGGGGCGACAGTCAATGCTGCCACACTGTTGAAAGTAGGTAAATTGGGTGATTTCCATGCCGTCGAGCCAGACTTCCCAGCCCACGCCCCAAGCTCCGAGGGTGGGCGATTCCCAGTTGTCTTCTACGAAACGAATGTCGTGGTCTTCTGGGCGAATTCCTAATGCTCTGAGAGAGTCTAAATAGATGTCTTGGATGTTGGGAGGAGAGGGTTTAATTAAAACTTGATATTGATAGTAATGTTGGAAGCGGTTGGGATTTTCGCCGTAGCGTCCGTCGGTGGGGCGGCGACAGGGTTCGATGTAAGCGACTGACCAAGGTTCGGGGCCGATTGCTCTGAGAAAGGTGTGGGGATTCATGGTTCCTGCACCTTTTTCTGTGTCGTAGGATTGGGCGATCAGGCAGCCTCGATCGCTCCAGAATTGATTCAAAGTTGCAATGACTGATTGAAAGTTCACTGGTTTCAATATGGCTAGTATGTGTCTAAACTTATTTAAGCATACTCAAGGCACGGTTTATTCAAATAAACCCTGCCGAAATTAGATAAGACAGGATTTATAGCGAATTGCCCTACTCTGCTTTTTCACGTTTGCGTTTTTCGATTTCGGCGATCGCAATAAATAAGAAATCTTCCACTAATTTTCTCGTTCGATCCTTAAGTCCACCAGCATTATTTAAGCAACTTACAAGTGTACTATTGGCAAGATAATATAGTTGCAGAAGCTTAAGATGATTTTCTTCTAAATTCAAATCGGGATTCATCCCTCTATATTTCATCATTAATTCTTTTAGCTCGTCACTCCAGTTTTTTCCTTCGATTATCCATTTTTTATTGCACTCTTCCACTAAATCATCTAACTCATCATTTCTAAGGCTATTATTTTTCCAATAGTCGTCATATAATTGGATATAACTTTTCGTAGAGTTACTTAGCTGTTCGCTCAAATTTTGCAAACCTTCATAGAAGGGAAGGGGCAAGACACAATCTCTAGCGAATTTTATTGAAAATTCCAAAGCTTGTTTGGGCTTTATAGGGTAGTCAAATCTTGAATTTATCAGACGTTTTAGTATATTACGGAGTGCGTCTGCACGAGGAATAATAAGTTCATCATGAAGATTGTGTCCGTGACTATGAACAATTCCAATTACTTGATTGAGAGAACTGTCAAGAGCGCAGGCGATGGAGAAATCCGAGTTAAAACTTTTATCTTGCCTGCGTGCATATGCACGCATTAATTCAAAATCCAGGAATAGTGCAGGAGCCAAATGTTTAGGAAATATAGTATCAAAAAAATTTATACTTGCTGTAAAAACAGTAAAATAGAAAGCACGAATTGCTGATTGTTTATAGGGTGCTTCGAGCGACATTGCTTTCAAATTTAGCCAATTTAGGATTTCTTGTAATTCTGTATTGTTAGCCAACAGCAGATCGATCTGAAGCTTCATGTTTAAAAAGAGATCGTCCAGCTCTTTAGAGCTTTCAGCAACCAGTAAAAATATTTCTCGCCAGTTCGGCTTCACAACCTGTTTTGCTAGTTCGATCCAATCACAAATCTCAAGAAAAAATCTTGCCACTAAATACTCTTGAAACGTCAGGTGTGAAAACGACCAAACTTTATGACTTCGCTCAATCAACAATCCATGCTGCGCTTCCATCGCCTTCAATACTGATCGACTATCCCGCTGCCCAATCCCCAAAAACTCGGCAATATAACCCTCAATCTCCGCCTGCTTAAACAACACATATTGCTCTTGCTCAAACTTCTTCACTGCCAGAAAGCTCAATAACTCCAGCTTTCGCTCTACCGACAAATCCCGATAAATCTCATCTCGCTCTATCTCCCGCGACTTGTCCCACTGCTCTAGCAATAAATCCAACCCTTCTTCATAAAGCTTGGAACGCTTCGAGTAAAACTTCCCCGTCTGGTGAAACACTCCACAAGTCAAACTCAGCAAAATCGGCGTAATCGTTAACTCCTGAATCGGCTTATTTGCCTCTAAAAATAGTTGTTCTAAAAACTCTCGCGCTTTCGCCAATCCTCCTGACTCATCCCCCATAACCGTCTTAAACCAATGTTCTGAAAACGATCGCACCTGGCCTTCATTAAAATCCGCCACTTGCACAAACTGAAAGCGTAGAGATTTCCAGTCCATTTCGCCAGTAAAACTCTGCGTTCGACACGTCACAATTACTTGCACCTGCGGATAGTCACGAGCAAACTTCTTCATTTCCTCAGTGATATTCTTTCCATCCTCTCCCGTCACCTCGTCCAACCCATCGAACAGAACCAGTACCCGACCTTGCTTCAGTAGCGTTTCTACATCTGATAACTGCCAACACTTCTCTAGATAAGGCTTTAGTGAATAGATAAGCTTACGTCCATCTCTCACAAAATCCCGCAGCCTAATCAAAACCGGAATCCGGTGCGCTTGTAAATTCCCTGCGTTGCACTCCGTCACCACTCGTTGCAAATACGTGGTTTTCCCCGAACCCGGTTTGCCCACCACCATTAGGTTTGTATTCTTCGCCAGCACTTCTAACCCCGGCACTCGTTTCTGTTCCTTGCCCAAGCCAATGCCATCTAAACCTCGATGGCTGGGATTGTTCCTGAAATCTTGGCACAAATCATCGTATTCCGACTTGTCGCTACTGCTCAGCTTCTCCAGAATATTGACATCCACAAACAAGCCACCCAACGGCACGCAACGATCGATGCCCCAAAGCGGCATGGTCCCGTGCAACCGTTGAATGTCATCGTGGAGGCGCGATCGTACCTGCTGAACTAACGCATCAATGTCATCTTTCTCGCTCTCAGCAGGCGGATCTGAGACTGAACTCGGTGGTTTACCTTTCTGCTGAACGACTTCATCATCGGGTTCCCATTTCAGTTTGAGCTTTTTGCAGATGCAAAGAAACTGCTTGCGCTGAACAGGTTCACCTTTGAAAAATTTGTTGATGGTAGTACGCGACATCTGTAATTGAGCAGCCAAATCGGATTTGCTACCAAATTTTGCTAATGCGATGTCCGCCTTTTTTAGTTGAGTTGGCGATAGCCTGAGAGATCGCCCGCTAGGTTCTGTCATGTAGTGGTTTCAGGTTTCTCCAATTATAGCGACGCGATCGTAACTTGGACAAACTTGTACATAACCTGAGCTTTAGGCGATCGTATCTAAAACCAGCCTCCTATCTTGCATTTGGCAGATTGTTGATAGTTTCAACGAAGATGACCAACATGAAAAGTTCAAATAAGAAAAAATTGCTCAAAGTAATCGAGTTTACTGTAGTGGGTGTTGCCACCTGGCTCAATCCCCAAGCAGGGTTTCTGCTGTTTCTGCTCAAGCTGTGCTTTCTAATTTTGACTGCATTGCAGAAAGATGAGGAGAGTGAAATAGATAAAAGCTAAATGCTAAACGAGTAGATTGAGAAAAATTTGTCGTTGCCGATCGCCGAAATCGACAAGCGAAAATATGAAAAATGAGTGGATGCGATCGCTACTCAAACTATCGAGCGATCGCATTTACCAATCTTGGCATGGTATAGTACGCATCTTCAATGCCATTTTATTGTAGCCCGATCAGCCATATTTCTACTGGCAAATAAACTGAGGTAGATATTGCTGTCTTGCGTCAGGTGTTGAGTGGAAGCGATCGCCAAATAGCCACTAAAAAACAGAATAGTCAGAACCCCGACTTCTTGAAGAAGTCGGGGTTCTGAGCGTGAAAAGGTTTAGAGCGAGTTCTAGTTTAGTCTGCGGGAGCGAGGGAAACTAACAGAGTGATGTTGTCAACGCCGATGACATAAACCGTGTCTCCCGGTGTGAGAGTGATTTGGCCATCGCAACGTGCGGGCCACCAGCTACCTTGGAAGCGGACGCGACCTGTTTGATTCGGGTAAATCGATTCATCAACGACTGCTTCTTCGTTGAAGTAGTGGAAATTGGTGTTGATGTAGTTATCCATTAAGAGATTGTTTTCTGTGCTGTAGGTGTGAGTAGAAAAAATAGAACCGAAAGCTTTTATTACGTTAAACATTTTGTTGACTCCTTTTGTGTTAAAATATATCGAAGTTTAATCGCCTATTTTGTGTTCTTTGAAAAGTAGCATTTCCTGGTTGAAATTGATTACCAGGTTGTTCATGCTCTGATTTAGTCTGCGGGAGCGAGGGAAACTAACAGAGTGATGTTGTCAACGCCGATGACATAAACGGTGTCTCCCGGTGTGAGGGTGATTTGGCGATCGCAACGTGCGGGCCACCAGCTACCTTGGAAGCGGACGCGACCTGTTTGATTCGGGTAAATCGATTCATCAACTACTGCTTCTTCGTTGAAGTAGTGGAAATTGGTGTTGATGTAATTTTTGATGAGCATATTGTTAGCTCCGCTGTATCCTTGGGTAGAGAAAATCGAGCCGAAAGCTTTTACTACGTTGAACATGATATTTACTCCTGTTGTTTTCAAATATATGGATGTGTAATTCTCTGTTTATGCTATTTGAGAGGCTGCATTTCCTCGGTTGAGATTAATTGATTGCCCTAATATTTCATTCTTCTTACCTTGCGTCGTTCTATCGGGATAAAAGGAAAAGAATTTTTGAAATGTTGAGGGGGTTTGAGAAGCGGTTGCGGGGAGTCTAAATCCAGTAATTCCGAGGTATTGAATTAAGGATTTAATGGTTGAGCAGTTGGTGGGATTTACCTCTGGGGTAGATGTTGTTAGCTACATTAGCGCTTGACTGATTCCGCATTACTGCTGCTGGGAAGATGTTTTATTTTTGGGTTGAATTTTTGGGTTGAATTTTTTGATTGGGTTGTGACTCACTTGCTTTACACTTACTAATTTGCCAGGAGTCCAATATCTTTGGTGCGATCGCCAGTCCACTTTCCGAGTCTGGTACTGGCACAGGACACTTGTCAACCGGCCAACAACGATTTTGCAAAGGTTTCTGCCTACCTATCAGGCTTGTAGCTGTGCCAATTTAGTCAAGTGGACTACCGCAAACAGTGAATTATGAATTTACGCAGTCTCGATCGCCCAATCCGGAATATTCGTACATATCTAATGCGTGACTTACGCACCAAACGGCTAAAAACCCGGTTTCTGACACCCTGTGCGCCATTAGGGGTCAGTAAGGGCGCGGATCTATGATCTAAGCCACTTTACTAGGGCACTCACCCGCCCTCCCCATGCGATGTTGATTTGTACCTACCTATTTAGGCATAGAAAATAGGCGATCGACACTGACGGAGATATCAGGAGGCGGTAGGAGTTTTTGAGCGATGCAGGTCGATCGCACCCTGTTATCCAATTATTGAACAGGTCGAACTTAAAATCAATTCATAAATTCAGAATTTTAAATTCATAAAAGTCATAATTATAGACAACCTGCTTGATACTGCATAATTGTTACAGGAATTTTGAATAAAGTTTTAGCTAATTGAGAAAAACCGAACTTGAATTTAAGCGACTGCGGCAATTCTTGTACGGAAACTTCTACGAAACCAAAGCGAGTATAAAATGATGCGAGTCGCTTTCCCAAACATTCTAAATATAGCGGTTCTGTAGCTTGTTGAATTAAATATTTTGTGAGGTAGCTTCCCAAACCTCGATCGCGCCAATCTTTCGCCACCACCAAACTGCCCAATTCTTGCGCGCCCGCAAAGTTCCGCAACTGTCCGCAAGCTGCCAATTTTCCCTCGCATTCGATGACCCAGAATTGCTCCCAGCGCAACTGAGTTGGATCGAGTTTGGCGCTCCACACTAACTTTCTAATTGATTTGATATCTTGAACTGAGGCTGGGCGGATGGCGCATTCAGACGGCAACGAAAAAAAACTTTCATTCATTATGATTCCATAAAATGAGCTTTAGTAAATTTATTCTTATTTTCAGAGTCGAGTTCCAGATAGTGTATTTAAGTATAACTGTTGTCACTGGAAATTATACCAGCTAGCCGCTTCAAAATGCGAAAAACTTCGTAAAGTTCATTTCCGGGATTCGCAATATCGAAAAGTTTAGAGACGGCATACTGCGGTGTGTCTTGCTTGGTCATTTTGATAAATCGAAAGCTGCTACCATTTGTCAGAAGCCCAAATGTTACTGGTTCGGGGCTGGGGTCATTCAGCATATAAAATAGTAACTGAGGAAGCCCAGCTTCAACGGAATATTGAGAGCGTTTTGCTTCGATCGCAACTACCAAAAAAGATTTCAGCAATAGCAGGAGATCGATGCTACCCTTGACAATTGTATCTTCATCTTCAATAGTCAGTTCTACTGATTTTTCTGCCTCTATGTGAAAGGGAGTCAAGTAGAAATCTGCTAAAAATAGCATGGGAGCCAGTACCACCATTTTTACGGTATCTTCCAGCATTGCATACTTGACACTGTTGATATAACCTGCTTTTACGTTGTCGAGCGCTCGCTTTTTGTCATCGCTAATTTCCGGTAAATCGTCAATCCACTCCCGGAAGAATTGCTCGTCTTCACAAAGTTGAAAATTAAATTTTGTTTCGACATCTAGCAGGATCAGTGTTTTTTCTTGAATGCTTTGTGTCATAGTTTTATGTAGTTATTTATTAGTTGTAATTTATTGCAGCATATCAACTGTCGATCGCCTCCAACAAGACCTCCGCGCCAAACCTTACCGCATCGGTACAAGGCAATCCCGTTTCTGCTTGAACTTCAGCTATTGCTAACAGCGCATCTGCTTCATTTAAGTGATGAGTGTTGAGGGCGATCGCGCTCACTTTTCCCCCTGAAAAAGCACCCGCAGCAGCAGCTAACATTTCGTACAATCCGACCACTTTTGATAACTTAGGAATCGATACGTGCGGGTGATTGCGAATGCTAGTTTGTCCGGCTCTGTGGGCTAAAATTAAGTGGGTTGGCTGCGAACCCCGCAACAGCGGCAGAGTCGCCGTCGAACCCGGATGCAATAGCGAACCTTGCCCTTCTACGTGCAGAATATCGCATTCAGAACCCAATTTTATCACCATTTGTTCGACAGCACCAGCCGCGAAATCAACTCGCACTGCATCCAAAGGAATGCCTTCATTTCCGATCATTAAACCTGTTTGTCCGGTAGCCAAAAATTTAGAACGCAAACCCCGCTGCAAGCAAGTGCGATTGAGTTCCAAACTGGTTGACATTTTGCCAACGCTCATATCTGTGCCGACGGTTAACACGCGACGACAGCTTAATTTAGCGGCGGCGGCAGAGGCGATCGCACCGACAGATTTCGGTTCCTGACGCACGTCCCAAATCCATTGATTTTCGGTTAAAGGAACTGTTATCAAAGGTGCTAGTTTAGCGTGCAAACCGTTGACAACTGACAAACCTGCTGCTATCGCTTGATTAATTTCTGGCAGCCATTCCGGCGGCAAAACACCGCCGGAAGGAGCGATACCAATTAACATAATATCCGGCGCCCATTGCAGTGCTTCTGCAACGGAAGCAACTATCGGTACTTGTTGAGGAATACCCGTTAATTCAGGTAAAGATTGTCCTGCACATTGGCGGTCTATTACTGCTACAATTTGTGCTTCGCTGTAACGCAAAAATGCTAAGCCTGTTTTGCCGGAAGGGCCGAGAATTCCCTCATGCAGTAAGATAGCAACTTTGCCATTTTTGATCAGATAGTTTTTAGTCATTGGTTTACTGTAAGTAGAGGAAGCTTGAAAATACATCAGGCCTGGACGCAGTAAGTGAAACTTTAGCTTTCGCGAGCCGAAGGAAGGCAATCGCAAAGTTTATGATAGCTTGATCTTCTGTTACATGGTAAAGTTTATTTGCGCCGACCTACTTACTTCTATTCTCCAATCTCAATTTGCCGCACTCCCAATCCCGATCGCCCGTTTGGCAGCAAACACCCATTTTCGACGATCGCACCGGTGAAAGGATCGTCTAATAAATTTAAGTGACTGTCCAAATCCAAATAGTCAGCTAGCGGTGAAAGTTGTGCTGCTCCTGTATTTGCGATCGCGCTATCTGAATAGCAGCCGAACATTACTTGCAAGTTGCAGGCTTTTGCTGTGTGAATCATCCGCATTGCTTCGGTCAATCCCCCTGACTTCATCATTTTGATATTGATGCCGTGGACGCAGTGCGCTAACTTGGGTATATCGAAACTATTAAAGCAACTTTCATCAGCAAAAATTGGCAGCGGCGATTGACGGTGCAGTTCTGAGAATTCATCCATATCGGCGAGGGGTGAAAGCGGCTGTTCGACATAATTTATCTGGTATTTTTCCAGCCAGCGACACATCTCTGCTGCATCTTTCAAACTCCAACCGCCGTTAGCATCTACACTGATTTTAAGGTTAGCTGGTGCTTCGTCTATAACTGCTATTAACATAGCTTTGTCGGCTTCGATTCCTTCGGGATTTCCTAATTTAACCTTAACGGCGCGGTATTTGATACTTCCTGGATCTGTCACATCTTTGCCAAACCAATCGTGCACTCTTTCTCTTGCACCAGACGGGGAATTAATGCCGATTGTGACCGAGGTGGGGACGATGCGCGATCGATCTAATCCCCACATTTTCCACAGCGGCAAGCCTGCTTTTTTGCCCAGCCAGTCGTGCATTGCCATGTCTATGCCGGCGCGGGCGGCTGAGGGTAACTTGACCTCTGCTAATACTTGTTCGATTTTTTGGCGATCGAACGGAGTAAACTTTTCTAGCAGCGGTGCGACTTCCTGCAATGCGGCTAGCAGAATTTCGGTAGTTTGGGGCCGAGAACCTGTGGAAAACGGCGAAGCTTCTCCCCAGCCTTCGATGCCTTCGTGTTCTAGCTTCACCCATAAATTGGTACTTTGGGCTGTTGTACCGCGGCTGATGGTAAGGGCAAACCGCTTGCGGACAGTGAAAGTTTCAATTTGAACGTGCATTGTCAGTGATTGGTAATTTTTTCTAAATAAAAATCAGAGGTGGCGGATTGTGCCGCTCTTGCGATTTGTAACTTTTTACTTTATAGTTTGATTTTGCTTGTTCTAGTTTATCAAAAACTTGATGAAATTCCTTATTTCTGTTTCGCCGAAGAGAGTTGCCTTCTCTCTCAGCATTTGGGTGCTCTTCTTTGCTGTTGCTGGTTGCATCGTACAAGTTCTGCGCTACGGTTTTAACTATAAAGAACGCTGGATTAGTTTGTTTAACTTAGACCAAGAAATAAATTATCCTTCGTGGTACTCGTCATTTACTTTGCTGTTTTGCGCGATTTTGCTAGGTATTATTGCTAGTGCTAAGAAGAAGCAGGGCGATCGGTATTTTGGACACTGGAAAGCGCTGGCGTTGATGTTTGTATTTTTTTCTTTAGATGAAATATTGAGTTTGCACGAAATATTAATTATTAACGACTTGCGAAAGGCACTGAATTTAGGGGGAATTTTTTACTTCATTTGGGTAATTCCGGGGGCGATTTTTGTTGGGGTTACTGCGCTGGCTTATCTCAAGTTTCTCCGGCACCTACCCCGGAAAACAAGAAACTTTTTCTTACTAGCAGGCAGTATATATGTCGGTGGAGCACTTGGCATGGAAATGGTTACTGGCTATTATGCAGATGCGGTAACTAAACGAAACTTGATATACGGTTTGATGGTTTGTGTTGAGGAAATTTTGGAAATGGTAGGGGTGATCGTATTCATCTACGCCCTGCTGTCTTACATCGGTTCCCATCTTGAAACTATTGATTTGCGGTTGAAGGTATTGGATAATCCAGAGAGGTAAAACTGACGATTAACCAAGATTATTAACGAAATTGAAATCGCAGACTTTATGGCTATCTACTTCTACACCACTGGCAGCGAATACGGCTGTTTTTCTAATTTTTCCAGTCATGGATTCGAGTTATACGGAGAATATTGGCCAACTACCGAACATTATTTTCAAGCACAAAAGTTTCCCAAAACGGCCCATTGCAACCAAATTCGCCAAGCAAAAACGCCGAAAGATGCCGCAAAAATGGGGCGCGATCGCTCTCGTCCCCTCCGCAAAGATTGGGAACAAGTCAAAGATGATATCATGAGAAAAGCCGTACTCCGCAAATTTGAAACTCATGCCGAAATTAGAGAACTTTTACTAGCTACTGGCAAGGAGGAAATAGTCGAAAATTCCCCAAGTGATTACTATTGGGGTTGCGGTAAAGATGGCAGCGGCAAAAATATGTTGGGACAGATTTTAATGGAAGTAAGGGAGATATTGCGAAAAGGCACGTCAGAGTGAAAAATAATTTAAATTTTCCATCATAAAGCAGGACTTGTTTAATAGTAAGTCCTGCAAAGCTCTAAGCGAGCATTTTCCCAATTTTATTAAACACGCTGACTCAAAAATCCGCCTGACAAACTGTCGAATTTTGTGCCAATCTCCTCAGGCTGTTCTGGTAGAGGGTTTAGCCTCTCCGAGAAGACTGCAAAGCAGGGGAAACGGTAAAAACCCTGCACCACTTTTTGATTTCCACAACTACTGTCAACCCGAATTAACTTTTATCGTCGCAAGTACAGCATTTGTTCGCCAGTCGCTTCCCGGACACCGTTCTCCTTAGGTTGGCGATTCACAGGTCAAATAGCAAAACTCCTGTTCTGGTTAAAGTTTGTTTTTTATTGATGCTGTATCTTTCTATTGTCTACGATTTATGGAAAGTGTTAGCTATTGTACAGAATTCTTTACATTTGCGATTTATTCGGATACAATCGGGCCACTCTGTCGCAGTTGCTGTTGAATTCTGTTAAATTCTTTCTGTTCTGCGCTTAGCAAAGTATTGTCGATCGGCGATCGCATATCCCACTGCAATTCGGACAATAACCACAAACAGCCCGCCATAATTATTCCTGTGGTTAGATATTGCCAAGGTGCAACAAAAGTTAATAGAGGGATGCTAAATAAATGGGTTAGTCCAATCAGGAGAAAAGTGCGCGATCGCAAACCGAGTCCCGTCAACAAATAGCCGATCGCGCTCAACCCCAACCACAAATCGCAAAGGTGCAGCAAGAAACTTCCCCAACCGGCAAAAATACTGCAATCCGTCAGAACCAAACCAGTTATCATCAAAATCGCCCAAGAGTAAAGAATCCAGCTAACTCGCTCGACTCTTACCCAAAACAAAGTCAAAACGGTCATTGCCACAGTGCAAACTAAAGTCAAACTTGACCACAGAATCGCCTGAAAGCTCCAACTGATGGGGACAAACTGAGCCGTAAAAAAAATCCCCCCTGTCACCAAACCCCAAAGCAGAAAAGTTTGGTCGATGCGGGTATAAAATCCTGAGAAAAGAGTAATATTTCCAATTTGCCAGCGGAGTTGCAACAGGCCTTCGCGGTCTTGTACGTCGAGATGTTCCTGTTTGCAGCGGATTAGGGGTTCGGAGGCGTTGAAAAAGGTCATCCAGAGTTGGGAAAAGTATGAAGTTTTGTGTATTGTAACAAGTCTTAAGGAATATTTTTCAAATTTTTTCTTGTTTCCCCGCTCTGCCTGGGGACGCAGATTTGGAGGCTCTGCTTGCTGTTTTCCTCAGCAACCGAAGAGGCAGAAGGCTGCATTAAGCTTTGGACTAACGCAGCCTTGAGATTTGAGTTCAAGCAAGTCTCCAATTCTTATCTTTTGGAGAATAAATGAAGGCAACATTCACAAGAATTGAGCCATCTTTTTTGCCTGTAGAGTAAACTTGCCATGTACCTGTGGGAACCTGCCGCAGATACGGTTTATTTTTCTTTAGCCCATCATAGATTGAGCTTCTTGAGCGTTGTACTAATTCGGAGGCACGTTCAACTGTGCAGCCCATTTCCACCGAAACTGCGATCGGCTGGGTGAACAGATTGAGCTGTTCGCTGTTATAATTAGTCATGAGAAATCCTCGGTCTATATAGACCATAAACAACATGAGAGTGCTACTGGTTGCAGCCAGTCGCTCCCGAAAAAACGGATAAGCGATCGAAAGCGTCTCTAGTTACAGCTAGGGGCGCTTGTTTGCTTGTTAAGGGCAGTCTAACACTGCTTTAAAAAATATACAATAGAAATAACGTACATTTTAAAATATATGGTAAATTAAACGTACACACCTTAAAAACCTTGTATAACAAGCATTTCATGGAAAACGGAGCCACCATAATTTCTCGTTCCCAGTTACTATCTAGGGGGTTGACAGTATGAAAGGTACACTTGTCTCTCGCTTCACGCCCAGTCTGATGAAGCACGAAGATTTAGAGAAGATGTTGGTGCAGCGTCACGATTTGGCAAACGAGCTAGTCGAGTCAATCCGGTTGAGCATCCTCAAGCCGATCAAGCAGCATCACCTATTGATTGGGATGCGAGGTATTGGGAAGACGCACTTAGTCTCGCTAATGTATCACCGCGTTTCCAAAATGGAGGATTTGCGGGACAAAGTGCTGATTGCTTGGTTGCGGGAGGAAGAGTGGGGCGTCACGTCGTTTCTCGATTTGCTCCTGCGAATTTTGCGATCGCTCCAATCCGAATATCCGGCTGAATACAAGGCTGAATTGTTCGATCGGGTAGAATCGCTTTACGATGAATCGCCCGATAGCGCTCAACAGACAGCAGCAGAATTGCTGAAAGATTTTGCGGGCGATCGCACTCTCCTTTTACTTGTAGAAAATCTGGATGACTTGTTTGAAGGGTTGGGCGACAGCGGGCAGCAGCAATTCCGAGACTATTTAGAAATTTATCCTTTCTGTACGATTTTCGCGACATCTCAGCATTTATTCAAAGGAATAGACAATAAAAAAGCGCCATTCTACGACTTTTTCAATCTCCACTCTTTAGAAAAGCTAAATTTAGATGAAGTTGTCTGCTTGTTGAAAAATATCGCTAAATTAGAGGGGAACAAAGAACTAGAATTATTCATAGAAACACCAACCGGACGTTCTCGAATTGAAGCAATCCATCAATTGGCTGGCGGCAACCACCGAGTTTATATGATTTTTGCGGAATTTTTGACTCGCGACTCGCTCGATCAACTGGTGAAATCATTTTTGCAAACTCTGGATGAATTGACACCGTACTATCAGGCGCGGATGGCATGGCTTTCGCCACAGCAACGCAAGATAGTTGAATTTTTGTGCGATCGGCGCGGGGCTGTCATGGTTAAAGAGATTGCCCAACGCTGTTTTATAACGCATCAGACAGCATCCAGCCAACTTAAGCAACTGTCGGGAATGGGTTATGTAACGAGTGAGTCGAGTGGGCGCGAGTCGTATTATGAAATTAAAGAAGTGCTGATGCGCTTTTGCATGGATGTGAAGAAGTATCGGGGCGGGCCGATTAGTTTGATTGTGGATTTTTTGCGACTGTGGTACACTCCACAAGAGTTAAAACAGCGATTGGAGCGCTTGGGGGTAAGATTTACTGCACTCGGGAAAGAGCAACTTGATAATAGCTCTGAAAAAAGTCATTTGAAGTATCATATAAGTCTGGAAACACTACCGCCTAATGCTGTATTTGAGCGAGAATATCTACTGCGTGCGCTTCAGGCAAGGGAAACAGATGATTATGAAAACCTTCGCGTAGCAGCTTGCGTGCAGGAAATTGAAAATTGCAAGGAGAAGAAAGACTATGTTTCTACTTTGAATCTAGCAAATAAACTGGTAGTAATTCGCGGTCAGGCACAGGACTGGTTGGAAAAAGCAAATTGCTTGCACAATCTCGAACGTTATGATGAAGCATTAGAATCCTTCGATCGGGCGATCGAGCTAGAACCCAAAGATTGGCAAGCTTGGATGATGCAAGGCGGTATATTATACAAACTCGAACGCTACGAAGAAGCTTTAGCCTCATTCAACAAAACGATCGAAATTGAACCCAAGAGTGCGAGCCTTTGGTATGCTCGAAGTCATGTACTTAAGTGCCTTAAACGCTACGAAGAAGCCTTAGTATCTTACGACAAAATGATCGAGCTTGAATTCAATTATGCGAATGTTTGGCATTTTCGAGGCTCTGTACTCAACAATCTCGGACGCTATGAAGAAGCCTTAGCATCCTGCGACAAAGCGATCGAACTTGAGTCCAATCATGCGAGTCTTTGGTATGGTCGAGGCTATGTACTCAATAATCTTGAATATTATGAAGAAGCTTTAGCATCCTGCGACAAAGCGATCGACCTTGACCCCAATCATGCGAGTATTTGGCATCTTCGAGGCAATGTACTAGGCAACCTTAAACGCGACGAAGAAGCCTTAGTATCTTACGACAAAGCGATCGAGCTTGAGTCCGATGGTGCGAGCAGTTGGTATCTTCGGGGTCATGTACTCAGCAACCTTGAACGGTATGAAGAAGCCTTAGCATCTTTGGACAAAGCGATTGAGCTTGAACCCAATAATGCGTGGATTTGGAACAGTCGAGGCTATGTATTCAGCTACCTCGGACGCTTTGAAGAAGCTTTAGCATCTTACGACAAAGCGATCGAGTTTGAATCGAATTATGGAATTATTTGGCATATTCGAGGATATGTACTCAGCTACCTCGGACGCTATGAAGAAGCCTTAGTATCCTGCAATAAAGCGATCGAGCTTGATTACAATGATGCGTCGGTTTGGTATATTCGCGGTCATGTACTCAACTACCTTGGACGCTATGAAGAAGCCTTAGTATCTTACGAAAAAGCCCTCGATCTTGACCCCAATGATGCGTCGGCTTGGAACCATCGAGGGAGTGTACTCAACAACCTCGAACGCTATGAAGAAGCTTTAGCATCCTATGACAAAGCGCTCGAACTTGAACCCAATGATGCGTGGGTTTGGAGTAGTCAAGGTAGTGTACTTGACGACCTTGAACGTTACGATGAAGCTTTAGCAGCCTATGATAAAGCGATCGAGCTTGAACCCAATAATTGGCCGGCTTGGAGTAGTCGAGGCAGTGTACTTAACGACCTTGAACGTTACGGTGAAGCTTTAGCATCTTACGAAAAAGCGATCGAGCTTGAACCCCATTTTAACTGGGTTTGGGTTGACCGAGCCCTTGTACTGGGTAGGCTCGAACGCTATGAAGAAGCCTTAGCATCCTGCGACAAAGCGATCGAGCTTGAACCCCATCATGCGAGCATTTTGAATCTTCGGGGCAGTGTACTCAACAAACTTGAACGCTATGAAGAAGCCTTAGTATCCTGGGAGAAAGCGATCGAGCTTGAACCCAATAATGCGAGTTTTTGGCATCTTCGAGGCAATGTACTAGACAAACTTGAATGCTACGAAGAAGCTTTAGCATCTTACGACAAAGCGATCGATATTGACCATAATTATGGGTTGGCTTGGAATAGTCGAGGCTATGTACTTAACAACCTCGGACGCTATGAAGAAGCTTTAGCATCCTATGACAAAGCGATCGAGCTTGAACCTAATTATGAGTGGATTTGGAGCAGTCGAGGTATTGTACTCAAAAACCTCGAACGCTATGAAGAAGCCTTAGCATCCTACGACAAAGCGATCGAGTTTGATCCTAATTATGCGTTAGTTTGGGACAGTCGAGGCGATATACTCGACAACCTCGGACGTTATCAAGAAGCTTTAGCAGCCTACGACAAAGCGATCGAGCTTGACCTCAATTATGCGTTCGTTTGGAACAGTCGAGGTGATGTATTTAAAAAAATAAAACGTTACGATGAAGCTTTAGCATCCTATGATAAAGCGATCGAGCTTGAACCCAATAATTTGTCGGCTTGGGCTTTCCGAAGCGCTGTACTCAACAACCTTGAACGCTATGAAGAAGCCTTAGCATCCTATGACAAAACGATCGAGCTTGAACCTAATCATGCGAGCCTTTGGGAGCTGCGAGGCTATGTACTCAACAATCTTGAACGCGATGAAGAAGCCTTAGCATCCTGCGACCAAGCGATCGAGCTTGAACCCAATAATTTGTCAGCTTGGATTTTCCGAAGCGATGTACTCAACAGCCTCAAACGCTATGAAGAAGCCTTAGCATCTTGGGACAAAACGATCGAGCTCGAATCCGATCGTGCGAGCGTTTGGTATATTCGACGAGGCCATGTACTCAACAGCCTCAAACGCTACGAAGAAGCCTTAGCATCTTACGACAAAGCGATCGAACTGGAACCCAATTATAACTGGGCTTGGGTTAACCGATCTTTGGTACTCAGTATGATCGGACGCTATGAAGAAGCATTAGCATCCTGCGAAAAAGCGATCAACTTTGAACCCAATCATGCGAGCATTTGGGAGCTGCGAGGCGATCTACTCAACAACTTTGAACGCTATCAAGAAGCCTTAGCATCTTACGACAAAGCGATCGAACTTGAACCCAATAATTTGTCGGCTTGGAACAGCCGAGGTGGTGTACTTAACAACCTCGAATGCTATAAAGAAGCCTTAGCATCCTACGATAAAGCGATCGAGCTTGAACCGAATAATGCGATCATGTGGCATCTTCGAGGCTATGTACTAGGTAAGCTCGATCACTATGAAGAAGCCTTAGCATCCTGCGACAAAGCGATCGAGCTTGAACTCAATTATGCGCTGGTTTGGAACAATCGAGGAATTGTACTTAGCCACCTAAAACGTTATGAAGAAGCTTTAGCATCCTATGATAAAGCGAACCAGATTGACCCCAATGAGAAATTAGTTTGGGTTAACAGAGGTTGGTTGCTATTTTCTCTCAATCTCTATGAAGAAGCGTTAGCATCTTATCACAAAGCGATCGAAATCGATCCTAATTATATAGATGCTTGGTTTGACCGAGGCTGCGTTCTGGATCATCTCGAACGCTACAGTGAAGCATTAGCATATTATGACACAGCAATAAAACTTGGTTTTCAAGATTTATCTGTCTTCTTCAAACGTGCTATTTCCCTTCTAGAATTGAATCGTTGGGATGAAGGAATCACCGCATTAGATTATGCCTTTCAATGCCTTAACCTTGACCACAAAGCTGATGAAAATAACACAATATTAATTATCAGCAACCTATTCGCAAAGAAGAATCTAGGGACAGGTCAGAATCGTAACACCAGGGTAAACAAGTTTAAATTTATCTTCTTCAACCTCTTCGCAAACAAGAATGTAGCCGTCTGGAAACCTCGCATCACCAGCCTAATTGCAGTTTACGAAAAACATAAATATCTCTCAATCTTAGGACAGGGAATCGTGCGAAACATCCCCGCACTAATGTCAGAAATGGTCAGCGACAAAGCCGCCCGCACTTGGTTAGAGTTGTGGCAAGAACTAACCAGCAACTACGAACAATTCCAAATTCCCATCCGCCTGCTGAAAGCGGCTGTCCGCTATAAGGAAACAAAGGGCGACAGACGAGTTTTGCTAGAACTTCCCATAGAAGAACGCAATTTATTAGAACCATTGGTGTCAACAAAACCAGAATAAGTAAAACAGGACTTACGCCCTCCGACAAAGAAACCGGGTTTTTTACCTAATCTTCGAGTACGAAGGAAGTATTTTCCTAAAAAAACCCGGTTTCTGGGCCCCATGCGTAAGTCCTCTAAAATAGATATAAAATAGAAATTGATGCTACTAGCAATGGAGTCATCCCCATGACAACAACAATTCCCTCTCAAACTTTGCCAGAAATCATCTACCCAGACAGCGACGGAAAACCCATGTCTGACAATACCAAACAGTTCCAATTAATAGTAAAAATTCAAGGCGGAATAGATGCCTTATTCAAAGACAACGAAAATGTCTTTGTAGCAGGTGATTTGCTGTGGTATCCCGTCGAAGGAGATAACAAAACTCGCCAAGCACCTGATACTATGGTAGTCTTTGGCAGACCCAAAGGTGACAGAGGTTCCTACCAACAGTGGCTTGAAGATAATATCGCCCCGCAAGTTGTCTTTGAAATCCTCTCGCCGGGAAATCGAATCGGAGCACTGTTTAAGCTGTTTAATTTCTACCAGGATTATGGAGTCGAAGAATATTATGTCTACAGTCCAGAGGATAATGAATTAATTGGTTGGCTGCGTTCTGATGGAAAACTCAACTATATTGAATTAATGGATGGTTGGGTGAGTCCGCGTTTGCAGATCCGTTTTCAAACTGCATCGGGAGACTTGGAAATTTATCGGCCTGATGGACAGAAGTTTTTGTCTTATGTGGAGTTGTCAAGACAACAGGAATCAGCACAGCGACAAATGGAACTAACACAGCAACAAATGGAACAAGAACGGCAAGATAAAGAGTTAGCACAGCAAAAAGCCGATCGCCTATCCGAGAAATTGCGAGAAATGGGCATCAATCCCGACGAAATTTGAACAAAAAATACCGGGGGGTTAAAACCGGGTTATTTTCTTCCGTCCGCAGGGGCGGACATCGTTTGTATAGGCGCGATTTCAATCGCCGTCTTATCTTTGTTTTTATAGATGCGATTTCAATCGCCGTGATTTCTATTTTTTATTTTCAATCCTCCAACAACCTATAATAACTTGACATATCAACAATTCCCCATGCAAAATCCCCGCCAAATAGCTTTTCTCGCACTCCGCGAAGTCCACCGCCGCGGTGCATTCGCAGATGCCGCACTCGATCGCGCTTTCAGCAATTCTCAACTCAACGACCTCGATCGGCGTTTAGTCACAGAATTAGTTTACGGTAGCGTCAGGAGAATGCGATCGATCGACTTCATCATCGACAAACTAGCAACAAAGAAATCCTCCCAACAACCGCCAGAACTCCGCACCATCCTACATTTAGGCTTATATCAACTCGAATATCTCAACCAGATTCCCCCCTCCGCCGCCGTCAACACCACCGTTCAACTAGCAAAAGAAAACGGATTTTCAGGACTCAGCAGTTTTGTCAACGGTTTGTTGCGCCAATACATCCGTTTAACAGATAACAACTTAAACCCATTAACAGTTACGAATTATAAATCAACCGTCGAACGCCTAGGAATTCTGCACAGCTTCCCCGAATGGCTGGTAAAATTGTGGATCGAACAAATAGGCGAAACCGAAACCGAACAACTCTGTGAATGGTTCAACCAATCCCCCACAATTGACCTGAGAATCAATCCTTTAAAAAGCTCGATCGCCCAAATCGAAGCTGCCTTCAAATCCCACAACATTTCAACTAGCAGAATCCCCCACTTACCCCAAGCATTAAGGCTAAATGGCAGCACCGGCGCAATTCAAAACCTCCCCGGATACAGCGAAGGTTGGTGGACAATTCAAGACAGCAGCGCTCAATTAGTCACCCATTTACTAGCGCCCCAGCCAGGGGAAACCATTATCGACGCCTGCGCCGCGCCGGGGGGAAAAACCACCCACAGTGCCGAATTAATGCAGGATGAAGGCACAATTTATGCTTGCGACAAAACCGCCAGCAGACTCAAAAAACTTAAAGAAAATGCAGACAGACTCCAGATGAAATCCATTAAAATTCATACCGGAGACAGCCGCCATTTTCCAGAGTTTGTTAACCTCGCAGACAGAGTTTTACTAGACGCACCTTGTTCCGGCCTCGGAACCCTCCACCGCCGCGCCGACGCCCGCTGGCATCACACGCCCGAAAACATTCAACAACAATCTCAACTGCAATCGGAATTGCTAGCAAATGCAGCGACATTTGTCAAGTCCGGCGGCGTATTAGTTTATGCAACTTGCACGATTCATCCCTTGGAAAATGAAACAGTTATTCGATCGTTCTTAGACAGCAATCCTCACTGGCAAATCGAACCGCCAACCATTGATTTACCCGTACAGCCATCACCCGAAGGATGGGTGAAAGTGTGGCCGCACAGACATCACATGGACGGCTTTTTTATGGTGAGGCTAAAGCAATTGAAAAAAAACTAAAGTCCTTACTCCAAACCGATAGTTTAATAAGCCGGCTCTTGATAAGCTGGCTCTTCATAAGCCGGCTCTTGATAAGCAGGTTCTTGATAAGCAGGCTCTTCATAAGCAGGTTCTTGATAAGCAGGCTCTTGCGGTGGGTAATACTTCGGTTCAGGATTAGGATTGTAAGGCACGATCGCACCATCCTCATTCACAATCATCCCCCGAATAATCCTCTTAGGCTGCACCGGTTTGGCCTTAATACTGCCTTTGCGGCCCTCCAACTCCGGCAACTTCGGAAACTTCTCCACCGGCATTCCCTTAACAGCTTGACTCATAAAATCGCGCCAATTATACGCCGCCGTACCGCTAGTTCCCCAGGTGGGATAATTGTCATCATTCCCCAACCAAACGCCAGTCACCACCTGCGGAATGTAACCAATAAACCACAAATCCCGCACGTTTTCCGAAGTACCAGTTTTGCCTGCTACAGCGCGATCGTTTAAAGCAGCAGGCCCCCCCGTACCGTCTTGCACAACACCCTCCAACATCCAAGTAGTAATCGCAGCACTATCCTTATCCAAAACCCGCTTCGGTTTAAAATTAGCCTGATAAATCACATCTCCCCGCTGATTAATCACCCGCTTAATTCCGTGGGCTTCAATAAAATTCCCTTGCGCGGCTAAAGTACCGTAAGCATTGGTTAACTCCAGCAAATTCACCTCCGAAGAACCCAAAGCTAGGGAATAAATCGGACTCAATTTCGACTTAATTCCCATATCGTTGGCTACTTTGATCGCCGGTTCAAAGCCCACATCCATCAACACCTTCACAGCTACGACATTCACCGAACGCGTCAAAGCATCAGAGATCGATCGCCAACCGCTAAATTTTTTGCCATAATTATTCGGTTGATAGCCGTCGATAATAATTGGTTCGTCTTCGTAACCGTCATAGGGAGAAAAACCAGCCGCCATCGCCGCGGCATAAACCAACCCTTTAAACGTCGATCCGGGCTGCCGCAAAGCCTGCGTAGCACGATTAAACTGACTTTCCTTAAAACTTCCCCCGCCCACCAGGGCCTTAACTTCCCCAGTCTTAGTGTCCATAGAAACTAAAGCGGCCTGTTCAAAACCCTGACGGCTGCCATCAACTTCGATCGCATTTTTAACAACCTGTTCCGCTATTTTCTGCCACTTCAAATCCACCGTCGTCTCAACAGTCAAACCGCCAGCTTCCAAAGCATCCTGAGAAACATAGCGCGGCAATTCCTTCCGAATGTAACTAGCAAAATAAGGCGCGACTACTTTAAATCGCTTCGGCGCACTTGGTTTAACAGCAATAGGTTGCGCCATCGCCTCCTTGGCCTCAGCCTCTGTAATTACCTTCGCTTCCTGCATTTGTTGCAGCACAAGATTGCGGCGTTTCTTAGCAATATCCGGATTAACCAAAGGCGAATATTCGCTCGGTGCCGGCGGCAAACCCGCCAAAGTTGCCATCTCTGCCAAAGTTAATTTATCGACTGTTTTGCTAAAGAAAACCCAAGCCGCATCTGCCACCCCGTAAGCATCCGAACCCAAATAAACCAGATTTAAATACCGTTCTAAAACTTGGTCTTTACTCAACTCTCGCTCTATTTTCTGAGCTAAAAGAGCTTCCCGGACTTTCCGCCTAATACTTCTTTCCTGATTGAGAAAAACAACGCGAGCCAATTGTTGCGTAATTGTACTGCCACCCTGCACTAAATCTCTTTCTATCAAATTAGAAACAATGGAGCGCACAATACCTTGATAATCCACCCCGCGATGTTTGTAAAAACGGCGGTCTTCTATGGCAATAAAAGCTTTAACCAACAATTCGGGAATTTCTTTAAGTTTCAGTTTATCTCTGGTTGCAGGCCCCGACTGCAACAAAATCGTATTATCTGCTGCCTTAATTGTCAGCGTTCCGTCGCGGTTAAAGGCTGACAAATCGTTAACATCCGGCAAACCTTTGTCTAAGGTGTACAAAATCCATAAACCGTAGATTAAAGCGCCCCCGCCTATACTGGCAACACCTAAACTTATCCAAAATCTAGGGCGGCGGGAGCTCCGTTTTTTAGTATTTTCCTGCGGTGCGCTATTTTCCTGCGGTGTGCTAATTTCCTGCGGTGTGCTAATTTCCTGTAGTTCCGTATGTCTCTGCAGTTCGGTGTTCTGCGATTCCCTATTTTCCCGCAATTCGCTACTATCGGATTTTTGGGGTGATTTAGTTCCCCGCAAACTTAATCCCGGCTGCAGCAATTCTTTTCCCTTGGTTTGCAAGCTAGTAACTTGAGGTTCAATTTCCAACCAAGCGATTAAGCGCTTCAACCCTTCCCAATCGCGCTTGACTATTGGATATCGAGCGTATTCTGGCTCTAAATATTGTGAATCTAAATATTCTGACTCTAAATATTCTGACTCTTCTAGAGGTGCAGCATCTTCTGATACCACATACTCCCCTCGCTCATCCCTTGTCCGTGTAGAAAATTCCGCCTCCGATTCCGGCGAGTTGAGCTTATTACCCTTCGCAGCTTTCGGCGGTTCTCGATCGGAATTACCGCTTATTGCGTTAGTGACTTTGCTCAATGTATCTTTGATATTTGAGAAAAATTCTGCCACGTTCAGACCTTCAAACCTCATCAAGTCCGATTAAAAATTAAAAATTAAAAAAGCTAGCCTTTTTAAATTCTTAATTTTTAATTCGACATTTTTTCTTGAATAACACGCTGCCTTGAATTAGATTTTTTGAATTAAAAACTTTTTAATTCACAACTCAAAATTCAAAACTTTTCTTAACGCTGCAGAGCTTGGTATTTTTTTTTGAGAAGTGAATTAGATTTTTTGAATTCAAAATTTTTTAACTCAAACCTCAAAACTCTGCTTAACTCGCATGACCCAGTGCCAAGGCTGCTACCAGCATACCCAAAACCAGGAAAGGCTGAGCACTTGCCTGATATTTAACATCATTTTCCAGGGGATTACGCAAAAAGTACATATCCTGAAAAGTAATTTGGGGAATTATCAGCAGCAGCAGAATGACAGCGTAAAGGTTTTGGTGGATGCTGATCAGGTAGCCTGCAATCCCAGCTTGAAAGATGTCGATCATTAACACGCAAATCCAAGCTGCTGTGCTGATGCCAAACATCACTGGCAAAGATTTTAACCCTAATTGCCGATCGCCTTCGACACTTTTGAAATCATTGACGATCGCGATTCCCAGCCCTGCCAAACTGTAAAACAGGGTCAAAATCATAATGGTGGGATCTAGTGTACCAAACAAAGCTTGACCAGCCCACCAAGGCAGGGCAATGTAACTAGCACCCAGGGCATAATTTCCCAACCAGCCATTCTGCTTGAGTTTCAGCGGGGGCGCAGAGTAGATATAAGCTAGAAACGCGCCGCCGAGAGTCAAAACAGTCATTATCGGGAATTCATGACCCGCCCACAAGTCTAGAGCATAAGCCACCCCAATCCCAGCGGCTAATAATACCAAAATTTGCGTTACTACTTGGGGAATCGAGATGATACCGGAGGGAATTGGACGGTAGGGCTCGTTAATGGCGTCGATGTCGCGATCGTAAAAATCGTTCAAAGTTTGAGTGTACCCGGCCAGCAACGGCCCTGACATCAACATACAAGCTGCTGCGATCAAGAAATTCTCTAGGTTCCAAACATAGTTTCCAGAAGACGCAGCCCCGCAAACCACGCCCCAAATTAAGGGAATCCAGGTAATCGGTTTCATCAATTGCAAGCGAATCTTCCAGATAGAAGTTTCCCCGCTAGCGGCCCCTTTCATGCCCAACAGTTGCCTAGTTTTGGCGCTGCGGTTTTCGGTAGCAGCACTTTCCGGTGCAGCTTCTGGGGAGATTTGGGATGGAGGAGAGTCAGACATAATTTGATGTTAGCGGTACTGCTACTATTGTGTCGTTTTGCATTTCAATAATAATTCAGATAGCTTACCACTGATATTTAAGGTAGATTCTTGAAAACTTACCCTGGCTTGGAGTTGATGCTAGGGAAAAGTAGGAGTTTCACAATATACTGAAATATCATTTTTTTGTGTAAATGTCAAGAGGATAAATACTTTTTTTATAATTTCGCTGAGTCCGCCTTCTGGGGGAGATTTTTGCCAGCCCGTGCATTTAATGTCAATTACCGGGAGGCGATCGACCTTTTTTGCCATACTACCCTTGAATCATCTCATCTGGCAGAAAATCTGGCAAAAATTCAGAATCTAGAACCTCGACCGAAGTGTAGATACATAAATAATTGCGGAAAGGTCTCTACAGGCAATCCAGTTTCAGCAGTTGCTTGTTCTGCTGCATCCGCATAGCATTCAGTCAATACCTCTTCAAGATATGGTTTGAGACTGGGGGAATCTTTGATAGCTTTGCGAATGCGTCTGCGATGTTCGGCAATGCTGCCTTTCCAACTACCGCTTCTTTGATATGGTTGAAATTGCCACTTGAGCAAGTGCAGGATAATTATTACCAGATTACTTTCTAAACTCCGGCGTTCACTTCGCCCCATGTCTTCTATTTCTGCAATTAGATTTTCCCAGTCGATGTCTGAATAGTCGCGAACCCGCAACTTTTCCACAGTGGTTTCAATCCATCTCAGGTAATCTGTATCATACACTTCTTCTCGGTCAACTTCTAATTTTTATGTCATAAGCTGTTCGTGCTAACAACTGCAAATTAACAAATATGGCGATAGGAATCAAAAGGCAGTCCCGTCCGCCGCTTGACTTCGACAACTGATTTGTAAGCGCCTTTTCTCTGCCTTTCTCTAACT
Source organism: Microcoleus sp. B3-A4 (assembly GCF_036705385.1). Lineage (NCBI taxonomy): Bacteria > Bacillati > Cyanobacteriota > Cyanophyceae > Oscillatoriales > Microcoleaceae > Microcoleus > Microcoleus sp. B3-A4. The sequence continues at coordinate 129,060 of NZ_JAUBUI010000002.1, forward strand.
ATTTTTTCCGCCACAGTCCGATCTAAACCGCTGGCGATCAACTCTTCCGGCGAAAGAATGTTTAACCGTTTCCAAGTAAACTGCAATTCTTTTTGATAATTGTAGCTGAAGCAAATCATCGGGGCGATGCGTCTGACGTGGCTTTCGGGAACTCCGGCTATTTCTGATAACTCTTCGGCGTGGGTAAAAATGTAGCCTTCGTTTTGCAACGATTCAATATCGTTGGCGTAGACGATCGGCAAACCCAAGATTCTGACCATATCGTCTTTGGTACACTCGTTAATATCTATTTTGCCGCGCACGTTTGCTAGTTCTTCGGCATTCGTCGCAGTTGCAGGAACCAGTATGCCTCTGGGTGCGGTTTTGATCAGATAGCGCTTTTTCAAACTAAAAGCAGTAACAATTTGAGCAATCCAGACGATCGTACCCAAATTAGTTGAAGAAGATACCGCTAGTGCTGCTAAAGTAATTGCAACACCCCATCCCATCCAACTGCGAATATTTGACTTTTGGCCTGCATAGGCGATCGCCAATCCGCCGAAGTAGGGAATAAAAGAATACCACACCCAGTTTGGAGTTTGACGCAGCCAGTATAAATCTTGAGACACTTTAATTTTATCCTTAAATAGCTGTGATCTCACACTTACTTATTTCACTCCCACTTTTTTAATAGTGGGCTTTCTTCTTCCTTCTTCCTTCTTCCTTCTTTTTTCTGCGTTCTTATTTACAATTCTCGCAACAGTTTTTGGCGTTTTTCTTCATATTCTTCGGCGGTAATTGCGCCCATATCGTAAAGTTTTTTTAATTCGCCGATCGCCCCAGTAACATCTTTTGCCGCTCTGAGGGCATACCCAGACGGCAACATTCCGCCATTGTACTGTACCTGAAAAGCTTGTTCCGACATCAGTAGCAGGCCAATAAAATCGAAAAATGCGATCACTGACGGAATTAATGTCCAAGAAAATAGCAAGTATAATACCCCTGCTAAGTTATTGCCCAAATAAAATTTGTGAACTCCGAAACCTCCTACAAAGAAAGCTAACACAACTGCTACGCTTTTATCTTTTACCATTTTTACTTTCCCCTGTTTTTTTATTTTTACTTCCGCGATCTACTTTTAATGCGCGACCTTGGACGATCGAGCTAAGTAATCTTACTAATTTTTACTCATTTATTTGGGTTTTTACGAAACTTAGACATCACAAAATACAGCAGAACTATACCGACTTGAGCCTGTAGAATCACCAAGTAGCCTCTCAAAAAATAATTTAGTTCGCTGCCTGAATTGAAAGAAAATATTAACAGACCTAAGGCTCCGTAGGGTGCGAAACGCATCCAACTCGGCGTTCCCTCTAACTTGCGGCTGTTCAAATTGCTCATGGGTTTAAGCCTCATCCTAAATTAAAATTTAGCTATAAATTAGCCGGATTGTCAACTTCCGTTTGGTGCGATCGCCCGGGTCAGTTTCTCAATCATCAGCCGACAAGATACTACTTCCATGTTAAACCCTATTTTTCCGCTAAAGTAAGGGGCCCGGGCGGGCAGATCTGGATCTGTTGCTGATATTACAGATTAGGGTGAACCCGCCCCTATAGGAATTCCGGTTATTTTACCGGGCTAGATATAAGGGGCGGACCGAACACCCTAGTGCTGTTTTTGGCAAGAGTCGATCGCCCTGACGATCGCTCTCAAAAAAACTCGGTTAATTCACAATTATTAACAACCGCCGGAATTAACTTGCGCCGCCGCCCAAAAGAAACAGACTCAGGAGAGTACCGCTGTTCCAAAGACTGTGGAGAAGCATAGGAGCAAGGAGATTGCGCGATCGCGTATACACAAACCCCAAAACCGCACCCAAAGTCGCCAAAGGCAGAATCTCCGAGACACTCAAGTGAGCCACCGCAAACAAGAAAGCAGAAGCTGCGATCGCCCCCCAAACAGGCAAATAGCGAGTCAGGGAAGGCAGCAGAAAGCCTCGAAACACGATTTCCTCAAAAAGCGGAGCGGCGATCGCAGCAGTACCGAAAAACACCACCAAAGCCACGTTGTCCCTACCTTCAAGAACGATCGGCAAAATCGGATTGCTGCCACCTTGTCCCTGCCAAAATTGCTGATTGATCAGCGACACCAAAACTACCAAAGGCAAAGCAACAAAATAGCCGCCAAATCCCCACAAAAACCAACTTCCCCGCCAATTAATCCGAAACCAACCTTCCGGCAAAGGCAAAAAAGACTTGACCGAAAAATACAGTACCGAAAGCCCCCCACCCGACAGCAACAAATAAGTAGCAAAGATATAAAAAGCCTTGTTGCGCGGGTCAAAAGTAGCTGGATTGAGTTTTAAAACAGCCAGAGAAACTGGCAGTAACAAATAGGGAATCAAGATTTGCCCGACAAAGAAAAAGCCGACCACAAGCACCTGCCAAACAATCTCGCCGTCCCAAGGCACATCCCAAGTCAAGCTCGCATTTCGCGCCAACACCGGGCCGGAACCTGGTGTATCTAACTGCTTCCGCTGCAACAACCACTGCACGCTCAAACCAACCAGCAAAACCGTGCCAATACAAAGTGCGATCGCCGGGACGCCAACTATAATTGCCAACTTTTCTACAGCTTGCTCAGCCGTTACTTGCTCTGCTGCTTGTAGCGCCGCCAGATCTTTAGAACGTTCTTGCAGCTTGTAAAGTTGAGCTAGAGCGCGATAGCGAAACCAGCCATCCAAAGACTTTTGAATGCGCGACTCGGCATCCGGCAGCAGTTGAGCCGGATTGCTCCAAATTCCAGTTAAAACTTGAGCAGTTACCACCGAAGAGTCGTAATCTATTTGAGTTTTGTAGCGCTCAACTAAATTTGTCCAAGTTTGGAGAGCCGCCTCAGTTTTGCCACTGCTTGCCTGCAAAATTCCCAAGCGCAAGTCAAGTTCGTTTAGCAGCACTGACTGTTGATCGATAGACTCTGACAAAGCCTTGTTTTGAGCCAAATTCAGAGTATTATCATCAGACTTGGAGGCGATGGCAGACTCAATTACTTTAAATTGTGATTGAGTTGTTTCGAGAGTTTTGCGAGTCGAGTCTCGCGCTTCTTGATATTGTGTCAAAGCCGTATTTAAAGGATCTGCACCGACAATATTGGTGCGCGCCGAACTTAAATTAGCACTCTGATTATTTTCTCCTTGCCACTCCGAGGCGTGCAGCAGCAAATTTGTCTGGTAGAGTTCCAGCCGGCTTTGAATTTGCGGCTGATTCCAACTAGCAAGTAAAGATAAACCGACCATGGCGATCGCGATCGCCGTTAAAATACCTAAAATAACCCGCTTCAGTGTCATTCCTGCTTTTCCGTCCTGCGCGAATCCGTGGCTAAATCTTTTCCGTCTTTAATCATAGGTCGTTGCAGACGAGAGTATCCCGACAACTGGTAAAATTTCACTGGCTCATCTTTTTGACTCGCCTCAACAAGACTTACGCCACAAATCCTCGCTCCGCCATGTATACATAAGGTTCACACCTTAGCCCAACGGTGCTTATGGCGCACCCTACATGAGTAGTGCGGCATAAACACCCGCGATGTATGAGGTAATATCCGCACGGCGCAACCGCAGCGGGGTAGCAGGCTAAATCTAAAATCTAAAATCTAAAATCTAAAATCGAATGACTCGCATTATCTTAGTCCGTCACGGCAAAAGCACCTACAATCAAGAACGCCGCATCCAAGGCCGCCTCGATAAATCGATTTTGACAGAAGCAGGCCGCAACACCGCCCTGCAAGTAGGCGACACACTCAGCAGTATCGCCTTTGATGCCGCCTATACCAGTCCCCTGCAACGAGCCAAAGAAACAGCGGAAATCATCCTGTCGCGCTTGACAAATCCGCCACAACTCCAGCCAACTGATAATTTGATGGAAATCGATTTGCCTCTGTGGGAAGGAATGCTGCGCCAAGATGCGATCGACAAATTCCCCGAAGCATATCAGCAGTGGCAAAGACAGCCAGACAAATTTTCCATGAAACTGCCATCTGCTGACGGAGAAATCGAACACTTTCCCGTATTGGCAATTTTTGCTAACGCCCGTCATTTTTGGCAAGAACTTTTATCGCGCCACCAAGACGGCACAATTCTAGTAGTAGGTCACAACGGAATCAACCGCGCTCTCATCGCCACCGCGTCGGAAATTACCCCGGATTACTATCAATCAATTCAACAGTCAAATTGCGGAATTAGTGTCATTAATTTTGGCCCTTCCCCTGTGAGTAACGAAAAAGCAGGAGAACCAAAAAAGAAAGTTGCAGTTCAATTAGAATCGGTGAATTTAACTTCCCATACCGGGGAAATTTTCCCCAAACCGAGGGACGGACACCAAGGGCCGCGCTTGTTGCTGGTGCGTCACGGCGAAACCGACTGGAATAAAGCAGGTAAATTTCAGGGGCAAATTGACGTGCCTCTCAACGATAACGGCCGCGAACAATCCCGGCGGGCGGCAGAATTTCTCAAGGATGTAAAATTAGATTTTGCGATCAGCAGTTCCATGCTGCGCCCGAAAGAAACGGCGGAAATTATTCTCCAATATCACGGCGGCTTGCAACTGGAACTCCGCGACGAGTTAAGAGAAATCAGCCACGGACTTTGGGAAGGAAAGTTTGAATCAGAAATAGAACAATCCTATCCGGGTTTGCTACACGAATGGAAAACATCTCCTGAAACAGTCCAAATGCCCGAAGGAGAGAATTTGCAGCACGTTTGGACTCGGGCGATCGCATCTTGGCAAGAAATTGTACATTCTGTTTCTGGTACTGGAATTGTCGTTGCTCACGATGCCATTAACAAAGCTATTCTCTGCCACCTATTCGGTTTGGAACCCGAACATTTCTGGAAATTCAAACAAGGAAACGGAGCCGTTAGCGTGATTGATTATCCCCACGGCCCGGATGGTTTGCCGGTATTACAAGCGATGAATGTGACAACTCATTTGAGCGGCGGCGTTTTTGACAAAACAGCAGCCGGAGCACTGTAATCGGTAAATTGCTGGGCGCGAAGCCGTAGATGTAGTACCCGTCTGCTGTTTGACGATTAGGCCTTCGATCCCCCCTAGCCCCCCTTAAAAAGGGGGGAAAAGAAGCCTTCTCAAAGTCCCCCTTTTTAAGGGGGATTTAGGGGGATCGAGACTCGTGTCAAAGCGAAATTTATCAAAGCTTTTAGGCCTAAGTTAACACCACTGCCCACCGCTACGAGTACCCGCCTGAAAAATGTTTGAATTTTTATAGCAACTGCCAAGATGGTTAGGACGTTCTTAATTACTAAAACCCTTGCTTTTATTCCTTCTTCCTTCTTCCTTCGTGTCCTTCGCGTCTTCGCGGTTCCATCTTCCATCCGTTACATCGATTACAGAATCCGTTGCCGAACTTTCTTCTTCAATATATTTAAATCTTAAGTTATGAGCCGCGAACTGCTACAAAATGTACGAGTGCTAGATCCAGTTTCAGGGAGCGATCGCATCGCTGATATTCTGATTGCTGAAGGTGATATCAAAGCAGTTGAGGAAAAAATTGCTGAGTTTCCCCCTGACACGGAAGTGCGGGATTGCCAGGGACTGATTTTGGGGCCGGGGTTAACTGATATCTACAGTCACAGCGGAGAACCGGGTTTTGAGGATCGGGAAACGCTGGAATCTTTGATGCAGGCTGCGGCGGCTGGGGGTTTTACGCGAGTGGCGATTTTGCCAGATACGTCGCCACCTGTTGACAATTTGGCCGGTTTGGCTTTGTTGCAGCAACATATCCGCAATTTGCCGCCCGGGCTGCCCCGCTTGTATTTTTGGGGAGCGCTGACAGCGGGCGTTAAAGGGCAGCACATGGCAGAGTTGGGCGAGCTGGCCTCGTGTCCAGTGGTAGGTTTTGCAGACGGTTTGCCGCTGTCTAATCCGGCTCTGGTGAGGCGTTTGCTGGAGTATATCAAGCCTTTGGGCAAGTCTGTGGCTTTGTGGCCGTGCGATCGAACTTTGGCAGGAAATGGCGCGGTGAGAGAAGGTGCGATGTCGGTGCGCTTGGGTTTGCCTGGAATTCCGGCGAGTGCGGAAACTTCGGCTTTGGCGGTAATTCTGGAGTTGGTGGCATCTGCGGACACTCCGGTGCACATTATGCGCGTTTCTACGGCGCGCAGCGTGGAATTGATCCGGGATGCCAAGGCGCGGGGTTTGCCGGTGACTGCGAGTGTGACTTGGATGCACTTGCTGTTGAATGTCGGGGCAATTTCAGGAAACTCTAAAGATTCCGGCGGGAAAAATGCTCTGACTGCTTCGTTGCCCTACGATCCGAATTTACGCCTAGAACCGCCGTTGGGCAATCTCAGCGACCAATTAGCGCTGATTCAAGCTGTGAAAGATGGCGTAATTGATGCGATCGCGATCGACCACAATCCGCATACTTATGAGGAGAAAACTGTGGCTTTTGCTGATAGTCCGCCCGGGGCGATCGGCTTAGAATTAGCTTTGCCTTTACTGTGGCACGGACTGGTAGAAACTGGCGAATTTTCGGCTTTAGAACTGTGGCGAGTGTTGAGCGCAGGCCCTGCCGTTTGTCTCGGACAAACCCCTCCCATGGTTGCACCGGGAGTCTCTGCTGAGCTGATTTTGTTCGACCCACAAATGAGTTGGAATGTTGACGGGCCAAGTCTCAAGTCGCGATCGGCAAATACGCCTTGGTTGGGACAGCAATTAGCAGGAAAAGTTGTACAACGCTGGATTTATTAATTCTTGCAATTGAAATTCATCTGTTGTAGAACAAGCATCTTGCCTGTTTCTAAAAGTAGAACAGGCCAGACGCCTGTTTCTGGGAATGCTAGATGAGGTGACTCAGAAAAAAAGATAAATACATGATTACTGCTTTTGATTCGTGGAATTCTCCACCCCTAGACTTGACATTGGATCTGGGCGAAATTCATGTTTGGCGCGTCTCTCTAGCTCAAACAGAATCTTGCTTGCAGAGTTTAAAAGAGACTCTCTCTACCGACGAGCGGACAAAAGCCGAGGGTTTTCGCTTTCCAAAAGGTCGATCGCAATTTATTGTGAGTCGTGGCGCGCTGAGAGAAATTCTCAGTCGCTATCTTAACATAAATTCTCACATTTTGCGCTTTGACTACAATCCCTACGGCAAACCTTCTCTCATCGCCGCCCAAGGTGGAAATACCCTGCGTTTCAATTTGTCTCACTCAGGGAACATGGCTCTAATTGCTATTACCAAAAATCGAGATATTGGTGTCGATATTGAAGGCATCAATCCCAACTTTCCTTGCCTGGAAATTGCTGAAAAGTTTTTTTCGCCCTTAGAAAACTCTGTGCTGCGTTCGCTCCCAGAACATCTCCAACCCCGCGCTTTTTTCACCTGCTGGACTCGCAAAGAAGCCTATATCAAAGCAGTCGGTAAAGGACTTTCTCTTCCCCTGAATCAGTTTGATGTCAGCCTCGCACCAGGAGAACCTGCAGCGCTGTTAAATGTTGAAGACAACCCCGAAGAAGCATCGAGATGGTCTTTAATTGAATTAATTCCCAGTTCAGATATGGTGGCGGCTGTTGCGGTTGCAGGAGATTGCTCGAAACTTCATTGTTGGGAGTGGACAGGGGGGTTTTGAGTTATACCGATCGCCAAGAGTAAAAGATAACGGCAACGGTCGCTACAATAGGTCTACAGGTTGAGCCTTCAAGCTCTTGCATTGCACACCCTACACAGACAAATAAGGACACAAAAATGTTGTGTCCTTACGTCAATTCCACTGCCACTTGCAACCCTACAACTGATTTAAAAATTTAACCAAATCGATAGCCGAATCCACGTACCGTAATGATATATTCCGGTTGGCCCGGATCTATTTCCAACTTTTCGCGTAGCCAACGGATGTGAACGTCAACTGTTTTGCTGTCTCCGATAAAATCTTGGCCCCAAATTTTTTCTAGCAACTGATCGCGAGACCAAACTCGCCGGGGATAACTCATAAATAGTTCTAGTAAGCGAAACTGTTTAGGAGAAAATTTCACTTCCAGACCACGAACCAACACGCGGCACTCTTCAGGATACAGAGTTATGCTCTTATATTGCAGCGTCCTCGGTTCCGGTAACCTACTGAGGCGCTGGCGTCGCATCAGCGCCCGACAGCGAGCGATAAACTCCCGCATTCCAAAAGGCTTGGTCAGATAATCATCCGATCCGGCTTCTAGGTAAAAAGCGCAATTGTTGGCACTTCCTCTAGCACCGATAATCAAAATAGGGACGGGATTTCCTTGATGCCGTAACATTCGACACAGATCCAAACCGTTAATTGAATCCATAATTAACAGGTTGAAGGCAAATTCACCGTGGTACGACGAAGAAGCCTGTACAGAAGGCAGAGCGTTGCGCCCGTCGCTAGTAACCATCACCTCGTAGCCCTGTTCTTTAAGGGCTAAAGCTAGCATTTCCCGCAACAGGTCTTCACCTTCCAATAACAAGATACGGCCGGCTTGTCCAACAGCCAACCTAGAAGGACTTTCGCTTAATTCAGCAGAAGGCATAAATATCAGGGGGAGTTATGTTTGTATGTGGCTAGCGAGAGGGGCCTTGTTCGGTAGCTGAGGCACTCTCGCGCTGCGATCATTTGTACGACGATCGCCAGAAACTTTGATCGCTTAGAATCCTTCGCCAGTCCATCCCACAGACACGCGCTCGACCTTTGCTACTTGCTCGTGTAAGGAATACAGCCGTAGAGCAGTTGCCGAAGTCGCGCTGTCTGCCTGCGTCCTGGCCTCAGAAGTCTGGTCATTTTTAGGGGTCGCTGTTAATTTCATAAAACATTGCCCGCTGTTAATTGACCACGTAACACCCAATCTATAGGGAGATGCTTGCTATACTACTCTTAAAAGGTTATTAAAAGGTAAAGTTTGGGTAATCAAGTCGTTAAATTATTAAGGTTAAGTAATATAACGGTAAAGGTGCGATCGCACTGTAGAGCTTTTTTTAAGAATACAATAATAAGTTGGTCTAAATTCCTTTTTCTTCCCGTGCCGGCTACGATCGACGATAGCAAGTAAAAATTCTGTAGACTGCCTATCATGTTGCTGCATTTGAGTACCTGGCCCGAGGTAGAAGCTTATCTCGAAAGCTCCCGAGGCATAATTATCCCGATCGGCTCCACCGAACAGCACGGGCCCACCGGCTTGATCGGGACTGACGCCATTGCTGCCGAGGCGATCGCCCGCGGTGTCGGCGAAGCTGCCAATGCCTTAATCGGCCCGACAATTAATGTCGGGATGGCATTGCACCACACCAGCTTTCCCGGCACAATCAGCCTGCGACCGCAGACCCTGATACTGGTAATCAGGGACTGTATCACATCTTTGGCAAAAGCGGGATTTGAGAAATATTTTTTCATTAACGGTCACGGCGGCAACATTGCGACAATGAAAGCAGCATTTTCCGAGACATACGCGCATTTGTCAGACTTAAATTTACCGACTGCCGATCGAATCCAGTGTCAAATCGGCAACTGGTTCATGTGCGGTTCAGTTTACCAACTAGCAAAAGAATTATACGGAAACCAAGAAGGTTCCCACGCCACCCCCAGCGAAGTCGCCTTAACCCACTATCTTTATCCAGAAGCAATCAAGCAAGCTCCGCTTTCGCAAGAAGTCGGTTCCGGGCACAAAATTTACGGTGCTGCTGACTTCCGCCGCCGCTTTCCCGACGGGAGAATGGGTTCAAATCCGGGCTTAGCAACCCCCGAACACGGTCAGCAGTTTTACGAATTAGCAGTCAAAGAATTGACTAATAATTATTTGGAGTTTTTAAATTCCGATTAACGTTTTTTCTTCTCGTTACTACGAATAGCTTGGTAACAAGTAAAAATGTCAAACTCTTCTATATTTTACCGTTCTGAGTCAGCCAGAAACATGATATTTCATCTGTTTGATAAAGGATATATCTCCCGATTAATCAATCGGGAGAATATCAAAACTACTCCACAATCCAAGGAGTTAAAGAAGGTGTCCAAGCACTCAATTCTTCTTCCTTGAACCAGAGACTAATTTCCTGCTGGGCAGTTTCTACAGCATCAGAACCATGAATAATATTGCGACCGACATTCACAGCCAAATCGCCGCGAATTGTCCCCGGTTCTGAATTCAGAGGATTTGTTGCGCCAATCATTTTCCTCGCCGAGGCCACAACGCCGTCGCCTTCCCACACCATCGCCACAATCGGCCCGGAAGTGATGAAGTCTACCAGCCCCGCAAAAAAGGGTCTTTCTTTGTGTACGCCATAATGCTGTTCGGCAAGTTCGCGACTCGCCGTCATTAGCTTCATACCAACTAGCTTAAAGCCCTTGGCTTCAAAACGACCGATAATTTCGCCGACGAGTCCGCGCTGTACGCCGTCGGGCTTAATCGCTAAAAAAGTTCGTTCCAAGATTAACTCCTATAATTGTGTTAACTGATCCAAAAGATAGAGTAACTCACAACGCACCTAAAGGCAATTCTGAGAATTGGAAATTGTCATTTTGAGGCTTCTGGCCGAAGGAAGAAGGAAGAGGGAAGAGGAAAGAGGGAAGAAGCAATAAAACCAAGGGTTAAAGAAACCGGGTTTCTCAGAAAAATTTTTGTTGAGCAGCGATGAATATCCGAAGAAACCTGGTTTCGAGACTCCTCTGCGTCTAGGACTGATTTGCAGGGAACATCCCGATTGTGTAAACAGCATTTTTTAGCAGTGCGAGCAGAATGCTCACTGGTCTATATAAGTTAATCAGCCTTCAAATTGTCGGTCAATAAATAATCAAACTCTTGTGGGGTGGCTTTGAGCAACGCCCGAAATATCCAATCTAAATGTAGAACATTTTATCTCTAGCGAACAAGATGCTCGAACTTCTGGTCTAATATGATACAAGTCACAATTTACTGTGACTGCAAACACTCTTACCTATGATCTAAAATACAAATATCTATGATAAGAAACACAATTATTTAGGCTCGAAAATATAGATAATTAACAGATGTATGAAGATGATCTTGACAGCAACTATTCAGGCGAAAAAAGTATGAAAGCCATTGTAGCATTCATTGAACCCAAAAAGCAAGAGTTTGCAAAATTGCCCTTGTTTGACTTTCTAGCCAATAAACACATTCACGCGAATCAACGACTAATTTTTGCGCCTGTACTCGCTCCTTTGGCTGTGGGATTGCTCGATTTAAATAAATATGTACTGCGAGAATCTTCTAGTAATAGCAAAGTTCAGGAACTCATTAATAAATATACTTATAAAAAAAACTATTATTGGCACGACTATCTAGAATACCTAGAGGAACTGGGCTTAAACCAATTAATGAGTTACGGCGATTTCCGACTGCTTTGGGGTGAAGAAACTAAAAAAACTCGATCGCTTTGTTCAGTGCTCGAACGCTACGCTTGGAAAGCGTCTCCCATTCAGAAACTGGTGTTAGTGGAAGCCCTCGAAGGAACGGCCCAAGTTTTTTTTGAAGCGGCGCTAGCAGTGGTAAGAGAATTACAGCCAATTACCCAAAAAGAATCTGTTGATTTTGGAGGAGGTTATGGGGGTTTAGAAAATTATCACATTTTAAAAGCGCCAGAGATGTTGCAACTTTTAGCAGAGATCAAACTTACTAATGCGGAATGCCAAGCAGCTTTAGAATTAGCACAAAATGTATTTGAACTGTTTACAGAAGCGATGAACGAGCTGTTCCGACACAGCCAAACAAATTCTTGCAAGACTGTGTTGCAAATATCCTCAATTCCTGCCTTCGCTCATTGCGCGATCGACTGTCTCGATATTTGCTAGTTTAAACAATCACTAAATTATCTCGGTGTACCGCCGTTTCTACGCCTGCATAGCCTAAAATTTCAGCAATTTTGTCGGACTTGCAGCCCTGGATTTGTCTCAATTCTAAACTGCTATAATTCACAAGCCCTCTAGCAATTTGCTTGCCCGTTGCGTCGCACAACTGCACGGAATCATCAGCTTGAAATTCTCCTTCTACTTGAGCAATACCCGCAGCTAAAAGCGATTTTCCGCCCTGAGAAATTGCCTTGACAGCACCCGCGTCTAAATATAGTTTCCCTGCCGGAATTAGCACGTTAGCTATCCAGTGTTTGCGAGCGTTTACAGGGCGCGGTTGAGGCTCAAATTGAGTGCCGATCGACTCTCCGTTGAGTATTTTCTGGATATTACCAGGAAAGCAGCCGTCAGTGATGACTGTACGCACTCCCGATGCAGTTGCTATTCTCGCCGCTTCAATTTTTGTCACCATTCCGCCGGTTCCCCAACCGCTGCGGGAATCTCCTGTTTGCACCTGAAATTCTGTGAGCTGTGCCATACTTTGGACTAGGGCGATCGGCTGCGCGTCTGGATTGCTGCGCGGATCGGCGGAATACAGCCGATCGACATCTGTGAGCACAAACAACCAATCTGCTTCTACCAAACTCGCTACTAGCGCCGAAAGCGTGTCGTTATCGCCAAATTTAAGCTCGTCTACCGCCACAGTATCGTTTTCATTGACGATCGGAATCACGCCCAACCTGAGCAGTTGCTGAAAAGTATTGCAAGCGTTAACATAACCGTTACGCTGCACTAAATCGCCCCGGGTGAGCAATACTTGAGCGATCGGCTGTTGCAAAGTAGTAAACAAGTCATCGTACACCCGCATCAGCCGCCCTTGGCCCACAGCCGCCACAGCCTGTTTCAGAGCAATATTTCGCGGGCGTTCCGTCAAACCCAAGCGCGCGCAGCCAACCCCAACCGCACCCGAAGAAACCAAAACTACTCGATGACCTTGCTGCCGCAAATCAGCTAAAATTTCGACCAACGCACCAATAGTTGAAAGAGCTAAGTTTCCCGTAGTCGATCGAGTCAGCGTCGAAGTTCCTATTTTAACAACAATAGTTTTAGTCTGTTGTCTGTTGACTGTTGACTGTTGACTGTTGACTGTTGACTGTTGACTGTTGTCGGTTGCCATTAGTTACCAATTCCCAATTCCTAATTACCAATTCCCAATGCCCCATGCCCCATGCCCCATGCCCAATTCCCCATTTTAATCTTTAATTTTCAGAGAAGCCCCCAAAGCTTGAGAAACCCAAACTTCAAAAGAGCGCACCGGATACTTGCGAAGCGCATACCCAGCATCAACCATTGGTTCCACTAAAATAGTAAACATACCCAAACGATTGCCTGCCAAAACATCAGTAAAAAGCCGGTCGCCCACCATCGCCACCTGTTCCACCGGCAAATTCATTGCATTAATAGCCTTTCGCAACTTGCGGCGGGACGGCTTAGCCGCACCCGTGATGTATGGTAGATTCAAAGACTCAGCAATTCGACCGATCCGAGTCTGGCTTAAATTATTGCTCGCCAACCACAGCGATACTACGGGTTTTATTTGTTCCACCCACAGGGTGAGTTCAGGAGAAGCATTCATTGCCGTGATGGGAACGAGAGTTTCGTCCACATCCAAAACTAATCCTTTAATATTATATTTCTGCAGAATATCAGCCGTTAACTTCATGACTGAATCGCCGAGAACTAAGTCAGGCTGTAGTATTTTACCCCAAGTCATAATGATTTTAGATTTTAGGTTTAGATTGAGAAATAAGAAATTGGAAGTTAAAGATTAAAAAAGTAAAAAATCAAAAGTGAATAATTATTGCTTTTACGTGACTTTTGACTTTTTACTTTTGTATTAGTCATCCCCTATCTATTGAGTCGATCGCAACTGCTGGTCAACTTTAGCAATCGCAGCATCGTGTTCCGCCTGCGTGCGGCTAAAAATGTGAGTGCCGTCGTATCGAGCCATAAAGTACAGGTATTCTGTCTTTTCCGGAGTCAGAGTCGCTTCCAGACTTGCTATTCCCGGAGATGCGATCGGAGTTGGCGGCAGCCCTACATTGATATAAGTATTGTAAGGAGAAGGGGTTTCCACCTGCTTGAAAGTCAAAGGCTTTTCCTTCGTTTGCCTAATGCCGAGGGCGTATTCAACCGTCGGGTCAGAACCCAAAGGCATACCCTTATTCAGACGGTTGTTGAATACCCCAGAAATACGATTGCGCTCGCCCGCAACCACAGCCTCTTTTTCGACAATACTCGCCAGCGTCACCCACTCTTTCAAATCCAGCTTAGTTTTCTTCTGATTTTTTTGATATATCGGCAAAGCCAACTCCTCGAAGCGACCCAGCATTTGCTTAATGACAGCTTCCGGGCTAATTGCATCGCCGTCTAGCTGATAAGTATCCGGGTACAAAAACCCTTCCAAGTGAGGCAGGCCGCTCGGCAGCCAAGGGTACTGAGCGTAGGGAACTTGACTCGCCACCGCCATAAAATCCTTAGCCGGGAAAAAACCTTGCGCTTCAAAATAAGCGCTCATTTGTTGCAGCGACCACCCTTCTGGAATCGTGAAACTCTGCTGTACGACTTCGCCCTTCCAAATTTTGTCAGCAACTGCACTCAGAGGCTGAGTCGGCGACAGTTTGTAAGTTCCTGCTTGAAAACCTCCCTCGCGGTTTTGCAGAGTCAGCCAGCGGGCCCACATATTCCATGCCGAGCTCGATCGAATTAACCCCGCAGCCTCTAAATCCCGCCCGATTTTTTGACTGGGAGTACCCTCCGGGATTTGGAGCAAAACAGCAGCATCCTCTGGCGGAGAAGTTGACGTTTCAGCTATTTTAGGCGGGGCGGAAGCCCAGCTCCACCAAGCCCAGCCCTGCCAAGCGCAAACCCCCCAGATTGCCGGCAGCAACGCCAGATAAAACAACCATTTAGAGACTTGCGGATTACCTTTTCGGCTCTCGCGCGCGCTGCCTTTTGTCATTTGTTCTTTACTCATAGTCCGTTGTCCTGGATAAGCGGCGGTTAACTAGCGACTAATGACTGATGACCTGCGATTGATGACCGAAAAGTTACGAATACAAGCCCTTTAAAAGACCCTATTCACGCGGCCCAATTCAAACGCCCGATCGCGAAGGCAGAAGTGGCCATCTCCAAAAAGTTCGATCGGGCGAGCAGTTTACTTTTTTATAAAATAGTAAAAAATTCTGCTTTTTGCCATCAGACCTTGTGTCTGCAATTAATCTCTAATCAAGATCGTCAAAGAACTGGTCTTCCAGCATAGGTAACATCGGTTCCAGCCTTTGGAACTCTTCTTCCGAAAGCAATTCTGGCTTGCCGTCGTCATCCATTCTAGCCAAGATAAAGAACGGGTCTAGAGGCGTATAAATGGCATATTCCTGTTCTTCGTGGTAGAAACTGGTCAGCCACATGAGCTCCTCGAAATCCGACTCCTCATCCGGATCGACATCGGATGCCATATCCTCTTCGGGAAATTCCGGCAATTCGCCAACCACAGTCAGCGTCACCGCCGTGCGTCGGAGCGTCAAGTTCTGCTCTTGCAGCACAACTTTAGCTGTCTCAAAAATTTTGTCAATTTCGGTCTCGTCTTCTACAGGAATTGCTGCTTCGTCGTTATCGTCTCCCTGCCAAGTAAAAATTTCTACGGGCGAGTCAATCGGAAGCAGCAAAGCGTATTCTTGACCTTCTAGATTCATAGAATATTCTATGTGGCAAGTCAGCGATCGCCCAACTTCATCCGTCAGGGTGACGGACTCTTCGTTGGAATTGCCATTCTCTTTTTTGCGGTATGGGGATGAGGACATCGCGTGTATCTTATTTTCCGTCAATAATTCAGTAACGTTTGCTTGACAATGGGGAATTTTCGTGGCGATATTCTGGCTAAGTGGGCGATCGCCAGTCCACCAGCTTAAACCGCGAGACTCGCGGCCTTTTCCACAGGCGAGGAGTGCAGCGTTTAAATCTCAGTCGAGTCAGCAAGCGACACTGAGGACAAATCACGATTTTGTGCTTCTTCAGTACCGGGGTACAGCAGAATTTTCTCCAGTTTGTCAAGGGTTACAGGTGTGCGTAGCAAACTTGCACAACCAGGATATCACGCCTTTGTTACCAGCTATCAAGGATTGGGAGGCGTGCAGATATTTTGCCTCCGCTCGTCCAACCACTGCTGCAAAATCAGGGCGGCTGCTTTGCGATCGATCGCACCCTTATTTTGCGACACCGAAATCCCTTGTGTTTTCATCAATTCCTCTGCCTCAACCGAAGTCAGGCGCTCGTCCACGTATTCTAGGGGGAGCTCTAAGGCTGTGGCGATGCGAGTAGCATATTTCTGCACTTGTCGGGCTTGAGTGCCTAATTCTCCGCTCAGGGAGTAGGGCAAACCTGCAACCAAAATTTGAACTCTCCGCTCTCGCACGATTTCTCGGAGATAAGCTACGTCTCGATCGAAGGACGATCGTACCAGTGTTGTAATGCCCGTAGCTATTAAACCAGTGCCGTCACACCCGGCGATGCCGACTCGTTTGAGCCCGATATCTAATCCCAGAGCTGAAATCCATAATTTATCGTTGGACATTATCAATCAATCAAGTTTAGATTTTAGATTTTAGATTTTAGATTTAGTGTTTTTTGCGGAAATAATCTTATTTAACCAACCGCGAAGACGCGAAGAACGCGAAGGAATAAGAGAATGAAGTAAGAAGAAGATAGGTAATCTTAAGTTAATTTTAATCAAAAGCAGAAGGGATATTTTCGGGTTATGACAGAAAAAAGGAATTTTTTGGATGATTAATTCTCTTTTTTTCTGCCTTATACCTTTTACCTTCTGCTTTCACTTATTAAGAATTGAGTTCTCCCGGCCAGCCGCCGTCTAGAGGCAACTCTGGCAGATTTAAAGGCAAAATGCTGCTGCCATCAGTTGCTGCTGATTCTGAATTTTGGCCGCCCAAGGGGTTAACTTGATTCGTTTGACTGTTTCCTGAGTCAGCCAACAGAGGTTTAATCTCACAGGACGGTGGCCCTGCTGCTGCTTCCCCAGCCATCGGGCCGAGCCAGGACATCCGACCGGGTACGGGTTTGCGAGTTGGCTGGAAGCTTTGCAACATTTCTGATAGCTGGAGTCCTTCGAGAGAGACCAACTTGGACTCGCGCAATTTGTGCCACACCGATCGCGACATCAGCAAACTGTGTTCCACGCGCACTGCTCCAAATTGCTCTAAATAAGCTTCCCGTTCCGGCTGATAGTCAGCGGAAGCCAGTTGCAGGCTTTGAACCGGGAAATCTTGAACGAGGCGCGCCATCTGGGACAGCAGTTCTGGGTACAGCCAAGTGTAGGCCGGGTGTACAGTCAACTGGGCGACGTGCGGTTGCTGGCCGTTGCGGGATAGCTGCACCTGAAAATAGCCGATCGCGGCTTTGCGCTGCGGTTCAAACACGTAGCCGCTGACTACCTCGGTTTTGCCCAGCCACTGTCTGACACCTTCGACTAAAGCGCCGAAAAAACTGGTTTTGAAATCTTGAATGTGGCGATCGAATACTTGGCGCACCAGGGGCGGCATAGACGCGGTATCCAGTTGGTAGAGCAACTGAGCGTCGGCGTTGCTGACGGGCAGCAGGTTGGGCAAATCTGGCGTCGAGTTTGCCATTTCTTGCAGGCGTTCTGGGGCGATCGTCCAGTATGTCATCTGGGCCAAAGGCTGAAACCCGTTCTGCCGATACAAAGCCAAGGAAGTTTTGTCGCCGACATTCACTTCCAACAGCCACGTCCGCGCCTCCCAGACTGCCTCAAAGCAGTACCGCAGCAGCATGGAACCAATTCCTTTGCTGCGGGCTTCCGGGTCTACTCCTATGCGATCGATCCGCCAAGTGCTGCGGGTGCGGTTGAAGGGAGAAATCTGAATTATGCCCTTAACGCTCCCCTCTTCTTCGGCAACGTGGGCACGGAACAGGGACTGACAAGGGTTGGGAAACAAGCTAAAAATCTTTAGTAGTCCGTACCAGCGACGAATCTGCTGCAACTTTCTACCTAGTACCACATCGCAGCTTCCGCCCTTGCTGTTTTCTGGCTCTTCGGCTGTTTCCGCGCACAGTTGTTCCATCACCTCGATGTCGCGATACTGAAACGGGCGAATCACAACCTGGTTTTGGTTTTGGGAGGGAAATGAAGTCATAGCATAAAAGTGGAGAATGGAAATTTAAAAATAAAAATTCAGAAAGGGGAAGAGTTAGAGAAGTTTTGAGTTTTGAATGGGTAAATTTTGAGTTCAAAACTTATAACTTTTGATTCTTCTCCCTTTCTTGCGCGATCGAAAATTAAAAATTTCAAATCATCTTTTTGAATTTTTAATTTTCTGTTTTCAACTCAAGATTTTTGTGGCAGAGGTCGGATTACAACGACCGGTGTGCGCTCGTCACCATTCCCGGCGGGGTTGCTTCGCAAGGCTTGCTCTAAGAATGTTACCGATAAATCGGAGGTCGCTGCTAATATCTTAACTGCTTTCAAGTCATTAGCGTCTACGATCGCCGCCGCAAGTCCGGTTTCTCGTTGAATTTCTTCTACAACTTGCTGGGGATTGTCCGGGCCTAGGACAATAAATTGGTCGAAGGGAGGCAAAGTCCCCGTAACGTCGTCAATCAGCCTTGCTTGTTCCCCTGCTAGTTGGTAAAAGACTCCCGGTTTGCCAAATATTTTGGCCACAGCGCCGATCGCAAATGCCGCTACTACGCGCCAAGGGCCTACTACATCAACCAACGTCTGCATCCCGCAAGCCGTGGCCAAACTCGAAGTGGGCAAGAAAAACAAGCACACTCGCTTTGCCGCCCATCCGGGTTTGACTTCGCTGGGATGGCGGTAGCGTCCCTGCATCAAAGCTAGGGGAGTTTCTGCCAGGGCGACAATATCGCCTTTCTGGGCGCGCGGCAGCACGTACCGCTTGACAATTTCGACTGGATTGTCCAATTCCGCCAGTATGTGAGTGCGAATCGGCAAGACTTCTGCAACTCCGACATTTCTGGCGATGGGTACGGTGTCCGAGTTGGGAAATTGCAGGGGAACTACTACGTTACGGACTTTGGGGATGCGCCCGCCCGGGCCGTAGGTGACGAAGTTTACTTGCACCCAAGCTGATTGCAATTTGGTTAAATCTTGCCCTTGAATGTCTACAGAAACTTTAATTTTCGTGGTTTTTTGGGCTTTAACAATATAGCCGAACCAGTAATCGTCTGCTCTGGCTGCTGCCTCTTTGTGGCAAGGAATCACCTTTGTCTCGGAAGTAACGCCATCTAAACTTCCGTCAGACAGCAGTTTCACCTGCGCCCGCACTTCCGGCAACATAATCTCAAACCGCTGTGTCAGGTTGCGGAACTCCATTTCCCCGACTAAAAGATAGCGGTTGGGTTCCGAGATGGCTAAGTGCCATTCTCCGGCTGTTAGTTCTAGTTTATTTGGACTTTCAGTCCGGCGATAGTTCAACTCTAGGCCTAACCCGCCCAATGCTAGCAGCGAACCTGCTGCTGCGACTCCTGTTGCTAAAGTCTCGATCACTCTAATTACCGCCAATAATAATTTCTGTTTACTTTAGTCGATCTCTGTCACTTCGATCGACGATCCGGTAGTAATTGAAGTTTTGCGGGTTGTTGGGGGCGATCGAACTTATCCCCAATTACACGTAAGTGCGATCGCCTCTGGTGGCTAAAGCGGTCAAGTTGCTGTTCAAAGATCTCTCCTCGTGAGTTAGATCGCTCCAAAATCTGGCGTTGCTTAATCAGGGTATGAAAAAAATCAGTTGAAAATTCCCAATCTTTGTGGATACTGGTTTCTCTGACTTGGATATTTAGCCTTTCCTACCGGAAATCAGCAACGTCTACAAAACAATTCACTTAATTTAATTATTTAATAGTCGCCATTTTTCTAAAAAATATTATTATTTACTTTTTTCGAGGTTAAATTATAAGCTGAGACTCCACATTATTTTAGAAGATTTCTTAATCATTTAATCTGTAAGCAAGTCTGTATAAATGAGTTATTTTTGGCTCGCTCAGCTAAGACTGTTCCAGATGTGCGCTCCTCTTCGAGGGCTTCGCTAACGCGCACCTCCAGCTTCTTCATGGTCGAAGGAACAGCGAGCCGCTAGCGCCGTAGTGGTCAGTACCTTTAAGAATCTACTTCTTAAGTAACACTCAAAATCTAGTTCTTAGGCAGTACATTTTCGGAGAAGTATATAGTTAGCCTAGTAAATGTAGCAGTAATACCCAAGGATATCTATGACTGATAATAAGCAGCCTTTTAACCAGCCTGAAGCCAATCCTGACTTCCAGGAAAAGAATGTTGAAAATAGCGAGAACCAGCAGCTTCAGGTTCCGACTAAGGAAAATGCAGAATCACAGGAAGATCAATCATCAGGCTCAGGCATTGGTGCGAGGATAGCTGGAGCAGCAGTCGGTGGTATACTAGGTGCTCGCTCTGGAGGCATTATTGGTGCTGTAGCAGGCTCAGTTGCTGGCGCTATGATTGGTAAAGGTACTGCTGATACTGTTAACCGTGCTGTAGATAATTTAGGGGATGCAGCACACACCGTAGCAGATGGTATTAAACACACTGTAGAAGAGCTAGGGACAGTAGCAAAGGAAACTGCTGAGGAAGTTAGACCCTCTATCAAAGCTACAGCAGAAGCAGTCAAGGAGACTGTTGAGGAAACGAAGCCTTCGATTAAAGGTATAGCCGAATCAGTCAATGAGACAGTTAGGGAAGCCAAGCCTTCTGTAGTAGATGCAGTCAAGAGTGCATCCGAGGAAGTCAAACCTACGATTAGAGAAGTAAAAGATTCAGTCAAGCAGACAGTCGAAGGTGTCAAGCCTTCTATACAAAGTGCAGCGGACTCTATTAAGAGTACTGCTGATGAAGTTAAGCCTTCTGTCAAAGCTGTAGCTCAGGAAATTGAGGGTGCCACTCAGGATCTTAGATCCACTGTAAAAGATACAGCGAAGGCAGTGGAGCCATCTATAAAAAGTGCAGCCGAATCGCTTCAGTCATCCGGCAAGAGTGCAGCCGAATCAATCAAGTCATCTGCTCAAAGCGCAGCCGAATCTGCTAAAAATGCAGCGCAGGATGTTAAGCAGGATGTTAAGTCATCTGCCCAAAATGCAGCTCAATCTGCTAAAGGTGCAGCGCAGGAGTTTAAGCAGGATGTTAAGTCATCTGCCCAAAATGCAACCCCATCTCCTCAAGGTGGAGCGCCTGATTTTAAATCATCTGCCCAAAATGCAGCCCAATCTGCTAAAGGTACAGCGCATGATTTTAAATCATCTGCCCAAAATGCAGCCGAATTTGCTAAACCTCCAGTGCCTGATTTTAGGTCCTCTGCCCAAAATGCAACCCCATCTCCTCAAAGTGCAGCGCAGGATTTTAAATCATCTGCCCAAAATGCAGCCCAATCTGCTAAACGTGCAGCGCACGATGTTAAGTCATCTGCCCAATATCTAGCCGAATCCGCCGAGGAAAATAAGGATAGTGATCTTCACATCTCCGGCAGTCCTGAACTCAAAGACAAAGTGGTCATTAATGACAAGAGAATCATTAAGGACTAGGTAAAGTAAGGGCTTAACTCCAGCTTGTTAAAGCTAGCCCTAAGAGAGTTTAACAGAGAGTGGATCTTAGAAAAGAGTCCACTCTTTTCTGTTTAGGAGGAATGCGATCGCCTAGGGTTAAACGAAAAGTCTATTTATTGAGGAACTCTCCCCCTGGAAAAGGAAAGATTCCGTTCATAGTTCGTCAGGACTTACGCAACTGGCACATGGTGAGGAGTGCTCAGGCCCTCACTCCTCACCGCAACTCGTCCTCTTAACCTACAAGTTGACAACCTGAGCAAAACATTGTAGGGATTTTCGATCGCCCGAAAGTGCGATCCTCTACGAGGGCAACGCTTACGTACACGGCTTGACAAATCGAATTCCAAGAGTGTATGTAGTCTTTCAGAGCAAATAACTGATCCGGCTGCCCCGGTCAATTGACAACCGCTATAATCAGAATATTTTAATTACAGTACCGATGAGATTTACAAAACTCACCTACTGTCAATATTTATTAAGCAGTTCTATCAACTACACGTTAACCCATTTTAGCAGACCATTTATTATAAAAAATTATTCATGATTTGATTAATAGGTATCTCATCCAATAAAAACTCACCCCTCAGTTGTTATGGGATCATGTGGAACCGCTGATTACAGCTTATCTTGACGCTGATTTAACCTTTGATGATACAGTTTTAGATAAAAGATAGGGTGAAGATATTGAATTGACAAGATCGACAATATAGCGACACTGAACCTAAAGTAATTAGAGGTATAGGATTACTTAGCTGTGTATATGTCAATCCTTAAACTCACTGTTTTTTGGTAATACATTACCGGATTTAGGGCCCTGATGGCGACGGAAAACCCAAATATACCATTTGCTAGAAATGCTGCAAGGGGTTGTCAACCAATACGACTCTCGCTTTTAGAATAGCCTTAATAGATGCTTGCTATGCCAGTCAAAAAGTCATGCAAGCTATTGACAAGCAAGGAACTCGCATTTTCCTCGATTCCGTCGTTTATGCCTTATTGAATTGAGAAGTCCCCGAAAGCATTGCCCAAAATTTTCTACCTCAAAATCTCCCAATTAGCGAGGCGATTGATGCACTCATATTAGTCTGAGAAGTTTCTAATGCCCAGGGGTGGCTCAATCAGATAATGTCTATTCCATTATGAGGAAGGATTACTTTTTGGATGCGATCGACCTTTGTAGAGAATACTAGCGAAATACGGTAGTTCGATCGACTATCCTTGATTTATAAAAACAACCTCAACTATTGATCGGTGGCGCTGTCGTACTTTCAGACTGCGACGGCTGTGAAAATTGGTCGATCGAACTTATCCAAAATCACACGCAAGTGCGATCGCCCCTCTGTCTCAGGCACAGGTTACATTACGCATTGACAGCGATGTATTAAAGCGGTTTAAGTTGCAAGGACGAGGTTATCAAACTCACAGCGATAATCTACTGCGAGCCGACATGGAGGCTCATCTATAAAGTGTTTTTATCATTCTGAGATGGCAACGTCTCATTTTTGAAATTTCGTTTTATTCTACTTTAAGGATGCGCTCGGCAAAAAACTCTCATCGCATTTATCTAAGGCTGTTTCCTTAAGTATTGGCAGCCCACCATCAACTATTTATTCCGCAAAACAGCTAGTATAATTACCTAATATTTATTCTCCCGGAGAGCGTGAACAACACCGATAGAACGCGCTTGCCTTAGAAACCCGGTTTTCTGATCGATCTTAGATTTAGCAGCGAAGTATCCAGAAAGGAACCGGGTTTCTAGGTTAAGAGTGTGCAAGCCCTAATTTAATTGAAAGCGTCTATTGCTGAATTTGCTTTTGCTGCGATCGACTATATCCAAAATTATAGAAGTGCTGCTGTGTGTGCGATCTGGCGAAATATTGAATTGGAGGGCGTCAAATATTTGCTTAAATCCTTTTTGGGTTAATATCAATATATAAACATAAATTAGGCGATTCCAAAAGAATGGGGATCGCAAGATATTTTTTTAAAAAAATAAATTGACCCAATGTACTCGATCGAAAATGATACCCGCCTCCGTACTTTCTTAACTTCCGGCTTGTTGAAGAATCCTGAAAGCATAGCTGCAAATCACAGGATTACAATAGTATTTTCACGCTGCAATCGTGAGTTGCCATGTCATCATCCCAGCCTTCAATCCTCAAGAAACTGATTAGTAATGCGCCGCTGCGAACCGTTTTGATTGTTCCGTTCGTACTACAGATTATCGGTGCAGTCGGTATTGTTGGCTACTTATCCTTCCGCAACGGACAGAAAGCAGTAAACGATTTGGCATCTCAACTGCGGACTGAAGTGAGCAGTCGCATTGACCTGCATCTAGACAGCCAACTCAACACAGCCCGTCACCTTGCTCAGGTGAATGCCGATGCCTTCGACGTGGGATTGCTCGATTCCAAAGATTTAGATAAAATATCTCGTTTCTTCTGGAAACAGATGCAATTATTTAATGTGGGCTACATCAGCTTTGGCGCTCCAGGAGGTGAGTTTGCGGGTGCTGGATATCACATAGATCGAAATAGTGTTTCTTCTGCCTTCATTTATCCCAAGCAGCGGGGCTATCAAAATTATAACTTCTACAATTACAATACAGATAATCAGGGCAACAAAACTACGCTTATTGATATATACAAAAACTACGATTTCCACAAAGAGCTGTGGTACTCAAACACGGTTAAAGCTAGAAAACCCACATGGGTTTTATACCAGTGGGAAATCACGCCCTATCCTCTGGCTGTTTCTGCAAATCGCCCGGTTTATGACAAGAACAATCAACTGATTGGTGTCATCGGCATCGACCAGCGTCTTTCGGAAATTAGCGATTTCTTGCGTCACATCAAAGTCAGCAAATCCGGCAGAACGTTTATTGTGGAGCGCAGCGGGCTAATTGTGGCGAGTTCCAGCAACGAGCAACCCTTCAAACTGATTAATAACAATCCCGAACGGTTAAACGCGTTGGAAAGCAGCGATCGACTGATCCGATCGACATCTCAATATTTAGTAAAGCATTTCGGCGGCTTCAACAATATCAAAGATACTCAACAGCTTGATTTCTGGCTGAATAAAGAACGGCAGTTTGTCCAAGTTTTGCCCTGGAAAGACGAATGGGGATTGGATTGGTTGGTAGTTGTTGCGGTTCCTGAATCCGATTTCATGGCACAGATTAATGCCAATAGCCGCACCACGATTCTATTTTGCCTCGGGGCTTTAGTTGTGGCAACGGTTGTTGGTTTTTACACTTCCCGCTTGATTACCGAGCCGATCGTACTCTTGAGCAATGCCTCATCCGCGATCGCCTCCGGGAAATTCGATCGCAGCGTGGAAGTCTCCGGGCAAAATGAATTGGGCGTGCTTTCCCAATCCTTCAACGACATGACGAAGCAACTGCGCGACTCTTTCCGAGCTCTAGAAAACACCAACGCCGAACTCGAACAGCGCGTCGAAGAACGCACCGTCGAACTCAAACAAGCCAAAGACATGGCAGACAGCGCCAACCGCGCCAAAAGCGAATTTTTGGCTAACATGAGCCACGAATTGCGGACTCCCCTCAACGGCATTTTAGGATACGCGCAAATTCTCCAGCGCAGCGAGCCTCTGACGCACAAAGGCCGCGGCGGAGTTGATATCATATATCAGTGCGGTTCGCACTTGCTAACGCTGATTAATGATGTGTTGGATTTGTCGAAAATCGAAGCCCGAAAACTCGAACTGCATCCCGTCGCCTTTCATCTGCCTTCATTCATCCAAAGTGTTGCCGAAATCTTCACGATTCGCGCTGAGGAAAAAGGAATTGCCTTTGATTTGCAGACTGATTCGCAACTTCCTACAGGAGTTTTGGGTGATGAAAAACGTTTGCGCCAAGTGCTGCTGAATTTGCTGGGAAATGCGGTTAAGTTTACGGAAAAAGGCAGAGTTATTTTTCAGGTTGATGTCGTCAAAGATGCTAAGTTTTGCGATTTAAGTTCACAGTTAGAAAACTCTACTCAAAAATTATACAAAATTCGCTTCCGAGTCGAAGATACAGGCCCGGGAATGAGGCCAGAACAAGTTAATAAAATCTTTCTGCCTTTTGAGCAAGTAGGTGATGTTAAAAAACAATCCGAAGGCACCGGATTGGGACTCGCGATCAGTCAAAGGATTGTGGGTTTGATGCAGAGTGAAATTGCGATCGAAAGCCGTCCTGGAGTTGGCAGTATTTTTTCCTTTGAAGTGGAACTCCCGGAGGCCCAGGATTGGGCTGATAGTTCGAGAATCATGGAACAGGGGGCTGTACTAAGCTACTTGGGCGAAAAACGCAAAATTCTGGTGGTGGATGACAGGTGGGAAAACCGGGCTGTGCTGGTGAATTTACTGGAACCATTAGGATTTGAGATGATTGAAGCGGCTGATGGCAAGGAAGGGTTCGATCGAGCTTTAGCGATTATGCCAGATTTAATCCTCACCGATTTAGCAATGCCCGTGATGGACGGGTTGGAGTTGTTGCGCCAAATCCGCGCTCATCCTCAACTGCGAGAAACGATCGTGTTGGTGACATCTGCTAGCGTGTTTGACATAGATCGCCACAAGAGTCTGGATGCAGGCAGCAATGATTTTTTGCCGAAACCAGTGCAGGCAAATTTGTTGCTGGGGTTACTTCAAAAATATTTGCAACTGGATTGGGTGTATGACGAAACAGTAGATCCGGGCAAAAAAGGGCAAGAGGCGATCGGGCAAAGCAAAATGCAACTGCCTGCGATCGAGATTTTGCATTTGTTAAATGAACAGGCTCAAGCTGGCGATTTGGACGGGGTAATCGATATTGCGACTCGGATTCAAACAGCCAATCCAGAACAAGCTATTTTTGCTAAAAAAATACTCGTTTTGGCAGAAGGATTTCAGGTCAAACAATTGCTGGCATTGATTGAAGAACATTTATCAAAAGCGTAAGGAAAAAACATCATGTCTGAGTCAGACAAAAGATTTATTTTGATAGTAGATGACAGTTCCACAAACTTGTCTGTTCTGTCGCAGGCCTTAAAAACAGCAGGCTACAAAGTGCGAGTCGCAGTAGACGGCGAATCAGCGATGGCGATGCTGGAAAAATGCGCGCTCGATCCAAGAAAAACCCCTTTCCCAGAACTAATATTGTTAGACGTGCAAATGCCCGGAATCAACGGCTTTGAAACCTGTCGCCAGCTCAAAGCCAACCCCGCGACAAGGGCAATTCCGGTCATTTTTATGACAGCCTTAGCAGATGCCCAAAGCAAAATAGAAGGCTTGTCATTAGGTGCAGTGGATTACATCACTAAACCCTTTGAACAAGAGGAAGTAATTGCCAGAGTTAACATTCACTGGCGGCTCAAACAGTTAACCGACAATCTTGAACAGCAAGTTACTGAACGCACCGGCGCTTTGCAACAAGCCCAAGTACAAGTAGTGCAGCAAGAAAAACTCTCTGCCTTGGGACAACTCGTTGCAGGAGTAGCCCATGAAATTAACAACCCGCTGAGTTTTATGGTCAGCAACATTACGCCTGCCAAGGAATATCTGGCTGAGATTGCAGAACTTCTTAGCCTCTATCAAAAACACTATCCTGAACCTGTATCAGATATCGCTATCAAGATTGATGAGATAGATTTAGATTTTGTGATGGAGGATTTTTCTCACCTCTTGGATTCAATGGGAATAGGCACTGAACGCATTAAAGATATTTCGCTGGCGCTGCGGAATTTTGCGCGTTCAGATGGAGATACTGCCACTGCGATCGATCTGCACGAAACTTTAGATAGTACGCTGCTGCTGTTAAAACATCGACTGAAGAATCGAGGCGCTCGTCCCGCCATTGAAGTTATTCAAAACTACGGTGAATTGCCCCCGATTAAATGTTATCCTGGGCCGATGAACCAAGTGTTTATGAATTTGTTAGCAAATGCGATCGACGCTCTGGAAGATGCCTGGGAAAAAGACCAACGTTCCCTGAAAATTACAATTAGCACGGAAGTGTTGCGCGAAAGTGCGATCGTCCGAATTGCCGATAACGGGTTGGGAATGGCGGAGGAGATTCAACAACATTTGTTTGAACCTCTGTTTACGACAAAAGAGGTGGGTAAAGGAACCGGGCTGGGATTGTCCATTGCTAAGCAGATTGTGAAAGATAAACACGGCGGTCAATTGTGCTGCAAATCTACCGCCGATGAGGGAACCGAATTTGCGATCGAACTTCCTATTCAAGTCTAAAATCTAAAATGGTATGACTTTCTGCCAGCAATAAAAATCACTGGCAAGTGCGATCATCGCAATCAATATCCAAATTGCAAAGTCACAGAAGCTTCTACCTGCTGTTCCCCTCCCACCACTGGTGTTGTAGCGTCAGCAGCAGCCATGCGAGCACCAGCCACTTGCCTATACATTGGAGGTGGCGCGCTAGCACCGTTGACTTGAATGCCCAGAATCTCTCCCCGCTTGAGATTGAGGGCGCTCAAGACAGCATCCGCTTGCGCTTGAGCATCTTGAGTTGCTTTTTTGATTGCTTGTTTTCGAGCAGATTCGATCGCACTTTCGGCAGCGACAAAACTCACGCCGTCGATGCGTGTGGCTCCGGCATTCACCGCATCGTCGAGCAAAGTGCCGGCAGATGCAGTATTAATCCGAAAACTGACCGTATTCGTCGCCGTATAGCCCGTCAAGCGCTGTTGGTTGTTGTCGAAGTTATAAATGGGATTGAGGGTAATGCCGGCAGTTTCGAGTTTTTCGACTTGGCGCGATCGCAGCAACTCTACCACAGCGGACGATCGTCTCGCCGCTTCCTGCTGCACCTCGGCCGCCGTTTTCCCCTGCACCTCAACCCCCAGCCGCACTTGCGTTTGAGTTGTCGGAATCGCTTCCACACCCCGCCCAGTAACAGTCAGCGTTCTGATCCGCTGTTCTTGAGCCACCGCCGGATCTAATCCCACGAAACTGACGAGAGTTAAGGTTAAACACAACGCTGTTAGCAGACTGCGGAAATTAATGCGATCGCGCGATCGTAAAGTTGAATTCATAAATTTGATTCTCCTCACATACAACAGATGCTATACTTTACCTTCCCACTGAAATTGCTAAATATCCGGGTTGTTACATTTTTAGCAACTAAAAAAATAGTCCGTACTTCTGAATAAATTATGAGTTATTATGATGTCCGCAGGACGCTCCCCTAAAAAATTGGTGTTCTGGGCAAAATAAGAGGTTTGGCAACGATAAATATAGAAACCCACCCAGTTTATGACACTCCGACGCAACTACTATTTCATTTTAAATAAAATTTAAAAATGATAAAATTGTTAAAAGATGCAATCCTTAAAACAAGTTGCCCGCCGACTCAAAAAAGAAACTTACGCTGTTTATTTAGCAAGTACAGACCAGAGAGTACCTTGGTACGCTAGAATTTTAGCAGGTCTTACGGTTGCCTATGCTTTTAGCCCGATCGACTTAATTCCTGACTTCATACCGATTCTCGGCTACTTGGACGATTTGATAATTGTACCTTTGGGAATTTGGCTGGTACTGAAGATGATTCCGCCACAGGTTTTAGCCGAGTGTCGGGAAAAAGCAGCCGCAGAAATAGAGCGAGGAAAACCGATAAATCGGGCTGCCGCTGTTGTGATTGTTGCCATTTGGATTAGCTTGGGAATATTAGCAGCAATGTGGCTGACACGGATATTTAAACGTTAAAAAAAATCACCTATCTAGTTATAGTGTAGGGTGCGCGCCGAGCACCTTACCTTAAACAACTCGCTTGGCAAAAAAATATTTAAAGTTCAAAAAATCACCGTTCTAGTTATAATATAGGGTGCGCTAGGCGCACCTTACCTTAAAAAAAAATCGCGGTATCGCATACCAAGTATTATTTACTCCTTAAAAAATTAAACTAACTTTCTAGCTATGACTCAAACCACTGATTTCCTCAGCCACCTCAACCCATCTCAGCGCCAAGCAGTCGCCCATTATAACGGGCCGCTGTTAGTAGTAGCGGGCGCTGGTTCCGGCAAAACCAGAGCTCTAACTTACCGAGTTGCTAACTTAGTCCGCACCCATCGAGTCGATCCTGAAAATATTCTGGCGGTGACATTTACAAATAAAGCCGCCAGGGAGATGAAAGAAAGAATTGAGAAATTGCTGGCAACTCAGCAAGCTGAAGCTGAATATGGCAAACCTTTGGTCGAGTTGACCCCGGATGTGCAAACGAAATTGCGAGCGCAAATTTACCAGAGAATTACCAAGCACATTTGGATGGGAACTTTCCACTCTTTGTGCGGTCGCATTCTCCGCTACGATATTGAAAAATACCAAGACGAAAAAGGCCGCAAGTGGCAGAAAAATTTTTCGATTTTTGATGAATCAGATGCTCAAGGTATCGTCAAACAAATCGTTACCAAAATCCTGAACCTCGACGACAAGAAATTTGACCCGCGAAAAGTCCGCTATATCATCAGCAACGCTAAAAATAAAGGGTTGTCGCCTCAAGAATACCACGCCGCAGAACCGGATTATCGAGGTCGCGTGATTGCCGATGTTTATAGTCGCTACCAAGACGCTTTAGCAGCAAACAATGCCCTAGATTTTGACGATTTAATCCTCGTTCCCGTTAAACTTTTGAGCCAAAACGAGGAAGTATTAAGTTACTGGCATAAAAAGTTTTGCCATATTTTAGTTGACGAATACCAAGATACTAACCGCACTCAATACGATTTGATTCGGATGTTGGTGACAAATAACGCCGACCCGAAAAGCTTCGATAAATGGCAAAACCGCTCGATTTTTGTGGTGGGGGATGTCGATCAATCAATTTACAGCTTTCGGATGGCAGATTATACCATATTGCTGGAATTTCAAGAGGATTTTGGAGATGGTTTGTCAGACGAAAAAACTGGGACAATGGTAAAATTAGAGGAAAATTATCGATCGCGCGAAAACATCCTGCAAGTGGCGAACCACTTGATCGAACACAATACCGAACGGATCGAGAAAATTCTGCGCCCGACTCGCGAACCGGGAGCTCCGATTGTTGTCTGGCGCGCCGACAACGAATTAGATGAAGCGGAATTTGTAGCAGGTCAAATTCATTCCTTAAAGCGCCAAAACTCCGAATACGAAAACGGCAGTAACTTTGCGATTCTTTACCGCACAAACGCTCAATCTCGATCCTTTGAAGAAGCGTTAATGCGTTTAGACATTGCCTACAATATTGTCGGTGGCCTCAAGTTTTACGATCGCAAAGAAATCAAAGATATCCTAGCATACCTGCGGGCGCTCGCCAATCCCGACGATAGCGTCAGCCTCAAACGCATCATCAATACTCCCCGTCGCGGCATTGGGGATACCACATTTTCCAAAATCGAAGACGCTGCAACTCAGTTAGGCATTCCGTTGTGGGAAATCCTCAGCGATGAGTCTTCTGTCAATACTCTCGCAGGGCGATCGGCAAAAGCTATTATTAAGTTTGCCGAAATGATTGGTCGTTGGCAATCGCAAGTTGAAACTCTGCCAGCTTCGCAAATTGTCCAAGGAATTATCCAAGATTCAGGCTACATTGAAGATTTGAAAAATCAAGGAACCGACGAAGCCACAAACCGCATAGAAAACGTCATAGAATTGTACAATGCAGTGCTACAATTTGAAGAACAAAACGAAGAACCGACGCTGACATCTTTTTTAGCAAAAGCATCTTTAGCATCCGATTTAGATGACTTGCAGGAAGAAGATTCCCGCGTCTCGCTGATGACGCTGCACTCCGCAAAAGGGTTAGAATTTCCCGTAGTATTTCTAGTCGGAATGGAACAGGGCTTATTTCCCAATTTCCGCAGTTTGGACGACCCGAAAGCGATCGAAGAAGAACGCCGTTTGTGCTACGTCGGCATCACTCGCGCCCAGGAATTGCTATTTCTCACCCACACTCGCGAACGTCGCCTTTGGGGAGGTTTCCGGGAACACTGCACCCCTTCGCTATTCTTAGGAGAATTGCCGACACATTTGCTGGCTGGAAGTGCGAAGAAAACTCCAGCGGGGAAAACGGCTGCATCTAAGGGAAAAACTAATAATTCAGCAGCTAATTCCGGGAGTTCTCAATCGGGAAACAATGGACAATCGGCGGATTGGCAAACGGGCGATCGGGTTTTTCATCATGCTTTTGGAGTTGGAGAAATTACGCACGTTTTAGGGGCAGGCGATAAAACAAATCTGGCAATTAAATTTTCGGGTTTGGGCAGAAAAATCATCGATCCGAGAACAGCTAAGTTGCAGCGAGTTTAATAGAAAATCCGGCGGTTTCAACCGCGTATATACAGGCAAAACCCTAGAATAGCGGGTTGAAGAATGGGCGGTTAAAATGCGGTAAGAATTACGTTTTTATCTTTAGTCTACGTCGGGGTAGCTCGTTTGTGTAGACGCGGTTTCAACCTTCGTTTTGTCTAAGTAAAAAGTAGAAGTAAAAACCTAAACTCTTATGTCTTACAGTCAATTTACGACCATCGGCAAGGTTAAAGAAGCCTTCAATCTTACAGTAGTGGAAGGAATTAGATTTCTGCCGGAAATCGAGCCGATCGCACCCGCAACAGCATTGCAGACCATGCTGGAGACAAATTTGCCTTGGGCGATCGCCACTAGCACCGAAAAAGCCCGTTCTGAAGCTATTATTAACCCTGTATTGCTGGAAGTTCGCAGGATTCTGAACCAACAAATCAGCGTGTTTTCGGGTGAAGAATTTAATGTTGATGTGGCTGTTGGACTTACAGGAGTTTGCGATTTTATCATCAGCCGTTCCCCGGAACAATTAGACGTTGAGGCCCCGGTAATTGTGATGGTGGAAGCTAAAAAAGGAGATTTGAAAGTAGGTTTGGGTCAATGTATTGCTGAAATGGTGGCGGCCCAGAGATTTAATGAAGCCAAAG
This sequence comes from Microcoleus sp. B3-A4, assembly GCF_036705385.1. Classification (NCBI taxonomy): domain Bacteria; kingdom Bacillati; phylum Cyanobacteriota; class Cyanophyceae; order Oscillatoriales; family Microcoleaceae; genus Microcoleus; species Microcoleus sp. B3-A4. The sequence continues at coordinate 161,448 of NZ_JAUBUI010000002.1, forward strand.
GGCGATCGATTTCCGTCATCTACGGCAGCGTTTCCAGCGGCACAGCTTGGCGGTTTCTAAAGCTGGAAGGGCAAATAGTAACGATCGATCTTACCGATTATCCGCTACCTCCAGTAGATAAAATATTGGGATTTTTAGTGTGGATGGTGCGCGAAAATTAGCATTATATCCCCATCGCACCCCGCATTGCTAATAACGCCGTCCCATAAGCAGCCGCAGTATGAATTGGCGTTTCAACTGGCACTTTTAAATAACGCTGTCTAATTGCACTCCAAACCGCATTTTTACCCCCCCCGCCAGCAGTATAAACTTTTGTCAAAGAAGTTGCACCCAATTCTTGCAATAATTGATATCCCCGCCCTTCAATCCGCGCTATGCTTTCTAGCAAACCGTGCAGAAATTCCACTGAATCAGTGGGACGCGGTTCGAGTCTGGGCGGCAAATTCGGGTCATTAATCGGAAAGCGATCGCCTTTTTTCAACAATGGGTAATAATCCAGCAAACTCTCTTCTTCTGGATCAATTTGTTTGCTATAATTATCCAACTCAACATCAGTAAAAAAATGCCGCAGCACCGCACCTCCGGTATTAGAAGCACCTCCAACTAACCACAAATCGCCTAATTTATGACTGTAAATCCCGTATCTAGAATCATCTACGCGGGTATGACTTAACAGTTTGACTGCTAGTGTAGAACCGAGAGAAGTTACTGCTTCCCCTGGTAAATTGACACCGCTTGCTAAAAATGCTGCAATGCTATCGGTTGTGCCAGCACAAACCATACAATCGCGAGGAAAACCAAAGCGATCGCCCACTTGAGCTCTCACTTCCCCCACAGGCGTGCCCGGTGCGACAACTTGCGGCAATTCAGGCGTTGCAGCGCCCGCAATTCCCTGTGTCAGCCAATTCGGATAGCACAAAGTATCAACATCGAAACCGAGTTTCAAAGCATTGTGATAGTCGCTAATTCCCAATTTTCCGTGCAGCAGAAATGCCAGCCAGTCAGCTTGATGCAGGAAAACTGTAGGGGCGGTTTCCTCTCGAAAGTCTTGGAACCACAGGAGTTTGGCCAGACTGGATGTTGCGCTCAATACTGTGTGGTTATCAGGCGCGATCGCCCGCAACCTCTCTGTCACCGCTGCACCGCGCGCATCATTGTATAAAATCGGCTCGCATACTGGTATACCGTCGGTATTGCACAACATGACAGTGGAAGATGTGCCGTCAAGGGCGATCGCCCTTACCTGATTGCGGATTGCTGGGGGAATTTGCTCGATCAAATCCCACAGCGCATTTTGCCACAGCGAGGGCAATTCAGGCTGTTGTTGCCCCTTGTTGGCAAAAGTATATTCTGTCTCAGAATGTATTGTACCCTGGGAGTCTATGACAGTCGATCGGGCGCCAGTCGTGCCGAAATCTATTCCCAAATAAAGATTCATTTGTTAATCCTGCCAATTTTCCAATTTTGAGTAAACCACAAAGTTTATTTGCGTCTTATGGTTGTTTCATTCCTCAGCTTCTGCTGCGGCAATATCAGCATTTATTTGATCTTTACTGGCGTATTCTTTAAATATGGGATGATTTTCTAAGCTGCGATAAATAAGTCTGATAATTTTTATGTCTGCTAAAGATTATGTTGTAAATTCTATTTCATAGGGCATATCTAAGCTGTACATATTTTAATAGAATTGGTGCATTACTGTTCGCTAATTAACCCTAGATTTGTAAAAAAGGTTCGAGAATAAATACTTGACAAAGGGCTGAAATCGCTATTGATTACAGCTTACACTTCTCGATGCGAGAGAAGAGAGAACCACACAACCAACCCCAACCACCCCAACACCCCAACAACCCAACCCAATCCTTCTCCCCCCCACGCAAACACACGCGCACACGACGGGAGGTGCCCCCGTGGTGCTTCCAGATTAAAGGTTAAATCATCGTACTCCAACCAACCTTTCCTCCCCTTTCTCCTTTTTCTCCAACCCACACGATCGCCTAGCTTGCATTCAGTGTCATAATCAACTTTACCGCCTATTTCTAACCAGATTTTTTTCTGGACGCTAAAGCCAAAGTGACCCTGACTGTATTTTACCCACAATTTGTCGATCGTCCGCAAATCATCGCAAGGAAAATTCTCGATCGAGTTCGTATCGAACCAACCTTCCTTCTCCCGTCTAGCAGCTTTTAACATCACCTTGAATGTTTCCCTATCCGCCTCTTTCCACTCCCCTGTGGCCAATAAATCCCGCAGACGAGTATAGTCAACACCCAGCGCTGATTTAAGCGAGTCTGGTGGCGGTGCCGGTGGAGGTGTTTGAGGTGATAATTGAGGTGATCGAGTACCAATATCCTGCAAAACTTCAGTAGCAGATTGATAACGTTTTTTAATAGCAGGTTGTATCATTTTATCTAAAATCTGACTCAGTTCCGAGCTGACAGATGTTTTCAAGTGTTCTCGCCACACCCACTCAAACTCGCTATCATCGAATAAATCAATCGGCTCAACCTGAGTTAACAGACACAGACAAGTCACACCCAGACTATAAATATCACTAGCATGAATCGGTTTACCGTTGGCTTGTTCTGGTGCCATATATCCAGCCGTCCCGATCCTCGTTCCCGTTAGCCCTAGAGCCGTTTGTGTCGCATATTTCGCGGCTCCAAAGTCAACTAAAACCAGTTGCCTATCTTGCCTAAGAATAATATTCTCTGGCTTGATATCCCGGTGAATTACTTGGCGGGAATGAATGAACTCGAATACTGGCAATAAATTATTAAGCAAGTCGCGAATCTGCGTTTCGCTAAAATATCCCTTAGATTCTAGTGCTTCGGCTAAATTTTCACCGTCGATGAATTCTTGGACTAAATACTGCCGTCCATCTTGACTAAAATATGCTAATAATTCGGGAATTTGAGAATGTTTACCCAACTGTTCTAGGCGTACTGCTTCAAGCTCAAATAACTCAGCCGCTTTCTGGATACTAGAAGGGTCTTGAAATTGGGGGTAAAATTGTTTAATAACGCAGGGAGGTTTTGAGGGTTTATACTCGTCAATAGCTAGAAAAGTGCGCCCAAATCCCCCTTGTCCAATAATTTTTTGGGCTCCGTAGCGATCGCCCAATAGCAGTTTATTCCCGCATTTTTGACAAAATTTTGTAGAGCCAGACGGGTTTTTGAATAGGCAATCCGGGTTTAGACACTGGCTCATAAAATATGCTTGCAGATTACAGATTAAAGCTATCGATGCGGTGCCAGCGGACATGGTGTTCCATGTGAAACAGCAGATCCCGGTAAGGACATCGCATTGCCTTTCATCGTGTCAACTTAACCCGAAAAACCGCTTAACCCGAAAGATCGGCAGGGGTTTAAACCCCTGCCAAACAAGGCATTGCCGTGTCCCTAGTTAAACTTTTGTCCCGCACTCAGGACAAAAGTTATTGGTCGAAACATTCTTAGCGCCGCAACTGGGACAATAAACCAACTCCGCAGATTGCAACTTGCTACGATCGGGCAAACCAACCATTTGAGCGTTGCTCTTACCTGGAACTACCATCGGATAGCAGTTTTCGTCCCTCGTCACCTTCACGTTCATCAGCACCGGGCCGTCATGAGCGAGCATTTGAGCGATCGCATCTTTGAGTTCCTCGGGCCCTGAAACCTGCATCCCCTTCAGCCCGTAAGCTTCAGCCAGCATCACAAAATCCGGCATCCCTACAGTCATATTCGACGACGAATAACGCTCCCCGTAGAACGCTTGCTGCCACTGCCGCACCATTCCCTGCCAGCCGTTATTTACAATAACAATCTTGACATTAATGCCGTATTGTGTTAGTGTTCCCAGCTCTTGAATATTCATTTGCACGCTAGCATCGCCAGCAATACAAATCACTTGCTCATGCGGCAGCGCCATTTTCGCGCCCATCGCCGCCGGCACCCCGAAACCCATCGTACCCAAACCAGCGCTCGAAATCCAGCGGCGCGGCCCGTTGTTCAAGAATTGAGCCGACCACATTTGATGTTGACCGACATCTGTTGTGTAGTAAGCATCCGGCGCTTGGGTAGCCAACTCCGAAATCACCTCTTGCGGAGACAAAATCTCGGGGTAATGAGGCACAACTAACGGATAGTCCTGTTTCCACCGATCGATCCTGTGCAGCCATTCCGCAGTCTGTCCGGTCTTCCCCGAAACTCCAGTTTCCCGACAGCGGCGCAGCAAATCGATCAAAACATGGCGGACATCTCCGACAATCGGCACATCAGGGCCGCGATTTTTGCCTACTTCCGCCGGGTCGATATCGATGTGAATCACCTTAGCGCGCGCGGCAAACTCGTCTAATTTGCCCGTCACGCGATCGTCAAACCTCGCCCCCACAGCAATCAGCAAATCGCACTCGGTAACGGCAAAATTAGCGTAAGCAGTGCCGTGCATCCCCAGCATTTTCACCGACAAAGGATGGTTTTCGTCAAAGGAACCTTTGCCCATCAGCGTTGTCGTGACCGGCAATTGAAAAAGTTCGGCGAGTTCCTTAATTTCTTCGTGCGCCCCCGCCGCGATCGCGCCGCCGCCCACATAAAGCAAAGGACGCTTCGCTTCCTTCAGCAAATGAATCGCTTGATTAATCTGTCGGGGATTTCCCTTCACCGTCGGCCGATAGCCCGGAATTCTCACCGATCCGGGTTCCACGGGCAGATAGTCAAATTCTTCTAAACCCACATCCTTGGGTACGTCAACCAACACCGGCCCCGGCCGCCCTGTACTCGCGATGTGGAAAGCTTCTGCCACAATTCGCGCCATATCTCCCGGCTCGCGCACTACATAAGAATGCTTGACAATTGGCAGGGTAATCCCGTAAATATCTGTTTCCTGAAACGCATCAGTGCCGATCGCCGGACGGGGAACCTGACCGGTAATAATTACCATCGGGATCGAATCCATGTGGGCTGTCGCAATCCCCGTCACCAAATTAGTTGCGCCAGGGCCCGAAGTAGCGAAACAAACCCCAACTTTTCCGGTAGCGCGGGCGTACCCGTCGGCCGCGTGAGCAGCACCTTGCTCGTGGCGCACCAGAATATGTTTGATAGCGCCAGTTTCTTCAGCGCGGTAGAGTTCGTCGTAAAGCGGCAGAATTGCGCCGCCGGGATAACCAAAAATATGCTTGACGCCGTGGCGGATCAAGCTGTCAATCAGAGCAAATCCACCAGTTGCACGTCTGATGGTCACTTTAGTTTTTAGTTGCACAGAATTTCCTTCCTTAAACTAATTATGATTTTTAATGAAAGCTTTTATACTACTTTAATCTTAATTAATGAAACTATGAAAATTTAAGTGGTGAGATTTTACGAAAGATTTCGCGCTCGGAGAGGGTTCGCCCGATCGAGACATTGTGGAACAGCAGAGGAAGAAAAGAAACAGAGTAAATCGCGGCTTCTATGCCGGTTTACCGTGATATCACGCTTTTAGAGCATTCGTGATTCGGCATTCGACAAGAAAAACAATCGTTTCAGCAATTAAGAACGTCCTAATCATCAGAGCGGTTGCTATGTTAGAGATCGATCGCGAAAAGAAAGCCCTCTTCCCTCTTCCCATTGGTGTCAACAATCGCCTAAAACCCTTGATAAATCTTGTTTAGACGCGAGTCTCGATCCCGCTCCCATTCCCGTTAAGAAGGGAAACTAAATAGAATGCTTTGGTTCCTCCGACGATCCGGGGATCTGGACAATCATCGTCAAACAGTAGCTCGGTACTACATTTGACCTTAAGTTGACACCAATCCCCTGTTCTATCTTCCTTCTTCCTTCTTCCTTCTCTCTTCTTTCTTGTTTGCAAAGTTTACAGAACATCCTGCAATACTTTGCGAGTATGTTTCCAAGCTGCCATGCCCATCACCGAGACCAAAAAGCCCAAACTCAGCAACACGATTCGCAAGCCGAGGTCATCCGATCGCACGGCTTTGCTGACAGCATCCGTCAGCGGGCCGGTAATCGCTAAAGGCAGGCTCAGAGCAATATTAATCGCATTGTTTTCTAATCCAAAAACTTTGCCCCGCATAGATTCTGGAGTTTTTTCTTGAATCAAAGCCTGCATCGGGCCGTTAATTAACGAAGCACCAAAACCGAACAGAGCACTCAATCCGAATCCCACCCACAACTGTCGGGTAAAGGCAAACATTGCCAATACAAAACCCATCATCAAGAAACCGATTAAAGGTAGAGGTTTGTGGTGGAAGCGACCGCCCCAATGTCCCAAAAAGGCTGCGCCGAAGACCATACCGACTCCCGCAGCAGCCAGCAAAAAGCCAAATTGAGTTTCTTTGAGACCTATTTTGCCTGAAAGCGCGATCGCCAGCACCTGAAGCGCCGCAAACACGGAATACAAAATCGTCAACTGCACCATCGCGTTGCTGACAAGCTGATTGTGTTTCACATACCGCAAACCTTCTTTGAGATCTTGCCAAGGATGGACGTTTTTGCCACTGCTGCCGGCATGACCTTCTTTGATCTGCATGGCATAGATCAAACCTGCTGATATCAGGTATAACCCGCCCAGCAAAAACTCTTGAGAAGCTGATCCGAAGCTGTGTTTAACCCAACTAAACAGCGGTTCGCCGATCGTCATCCCAATAATGATCCCGCCCATTGTGGACGAGGCGAACAGAGCATTTGCTGACATCAGTCCCTCTCGCCCCACGACCAGGGGGACGGCTGCCGCTTCTGCTGGAGCAAAAAATTGCGTTACGGTAGAGATCAAAAACGTCATCGTCAACAAAACCACAAAAGCTTTGGGCAAAAACGGCAAAGCTACAATCAACCCCGCTCGAATCACGTTGCAGGCGATCAGCATTTGCTTTTTAGAAAAGCGGTCTACGACGATACCGGCTACAGAACCAAAGACGATCGCCGGCACCGTGTAGGCGATCATCACCGCTGACAGCATAGAATTTCCCGAATGCTGCCAAGAAACAGGCCAGGGTAGGTAGTCGCCTGTTTTTAGTAGAATAATCAGCAATACATAAAAGATTTTATCCGCCACTTGGGCCAATAACTGGCCGGTCCACAAGGCGAGGAAGGGGCGATTTCTCAGTAGGGCATCAAGCCCGCTGCGGTCAGGGGGAGGGCTGGCTGGGTGCATAGGAATAGTTTAACTGACCGCCTCTGGCAATTATAGTTTTCAGCAATACGTGCAAATCTGACGACATAGCAAAGCGGAAACTCGGAAAAATCCTGTCTCCTGCGTTCTTTTTCTGTTTTAGCAGATCGGCGGGGGACGACTGCTGCAGTCTTCTTAACTCTACCGCGATCGACCGGAACCGAGAACCCGCGCCCCCGAAAAATCCAAGAAGATTGTTAAAGGTTGGCGTGCATTTCATCGCGAGTACAAGATACGGTAATATACTTGACAAAATACTTGCTGCTGGCAGTGATATTAAAAGATGTCACGCCGATTAAGTAATATAACGAAGGTACTAACTGTTAGGAGTGAGAAACTTGAAAAAGGTTGAAGCTATTATTCGCCCCTTTAAACTAGACGAAGTGAAAATCGCACTCGTCAATGCTGGTATTGTGGGGATGACTGTTTCTGAAGTTAGAGGTTTTGGCCGTCAGAAGGGCATGACAGAACGCTATCGCGGTTCTGAGTACACCGTTGAGTTTTTGCAAAAGCTCAAGGTCGAGATTGTTGTGGAAAACGATCAGGTTGACATGGTGGTTGATAAAATTATCGCGGCTTCCCGCACGGGCGAGATTGGCGACGGCAAGATTTTCATCTCTCCTGTAGAACAAATTATTCGGATTCGGACTGGGGAAAAGAACTTGGAGGCAATCTAAGATACTGGGGCATTGGGCATTGGGCATTGGTAATTGGTCATCGGTAACTAATCATTGCCAACGAAAAACCTCTTTCCTGTTTAGTTTTGATACCTAAGTGTCAATATCCAATGCCACAGTTACCCCATGTTTTGGCTTTTTTCTTCATTATCGGGTGACAAGGTTCGCCATTTGTGGTAAAAGAGCCTGGAATGCTAGGCCGCGGTGAGAGTGCGATCGCTTGATATCCGGTGTCATTTCGGCAAAAGTCTGTTGCTGTGCGGGTACGTAGAAAATGGGATCGTATCCGAAACCTCCCGTACCGCGAGGAGTCTCCAGGATTTCGCCTCGGCAAATTCCTTCTACTTGCAAGGCAATTGTACCGTCGGGACGGGCGATCGCGATCGCGCAAACAAATTGTGCTTCCCGGTTTTGTTCGCTTCCCAATTCTTTGAGAAGTCGAGATATCCTGTCAGCATCGGTTTTCCCGTAGCGTGCGGAGTAAATCCCTGGTTGGCCGTTGAGTGCATCTACCATTAAACCAGAATCATCGGCGATCGACCATTTGCCAGTTGCTTTTGCCACTTCAGACGCCTTCAAGCAAGCATTAGCAATAAAAGTTTCGCCTGTTTCCTCGATTTCCAACTCTTCCGGTTTTAGTTCCAATTCCCATCCCAAATCCTGAAGATAAACTTGCATTTCCTTGAGTTTACCCGGATTGCCGGTAGCTACAACTAACAATTTGCGATCGGTCATTATTTCAATTAAAACTTACGTATTGATATTAACAAAAAAAACGTCGCACGCTCGCAAATAAGTTATATTGTTTCTGGTTGGTTGGGAGTCGGTTACTTGTAGGCTGGGAAATAATGGGATTTTTTGACCGCAGATATCAACGGATGAACGCTGATAGTATTTGAGCTATTTTTATCTGCGTTTATCTGCGGTTGAAAACTCCGATTAATTATGCGCCCACTTTTTCGCCCAGTTTAAGTTTTGCATAACTTCTTTCAAAGTCGCAGCTTCTGAATACAGCCGCAACACCGGTTCAGTACCGCTAAACCGAATTAACAGCCAGCTTCCGTCAGCCAAACGGAATTTATATCCGTCAACTTTGTTGCAATCTACAACTGCTTTGCCGGCGATTTCTGTTAAGGGTTGATTTTGCAGCAGCGACAGCAAACGCGACCTTTCTTCCATGTTTGCTAAGTGCAAGTCTATTCTGTCATAAGCTGAAGTAAAGCTTGTTTCTTGTTGGAGTCGGCTGTAAATCTCGCTTAAGTCTTCCCCCGATTTGACAACTGCTTCTAACAAGTACAGCGCTGACAGCAAAGCATCCCGTTCGGGAATGTGCGTACCGTAGCCAATTCCTCCCGATTCTTCGCCGCCGACTAAGACTTGGGTTGTTAACATTCGATCGGCTATATACTTGTAACCGATCGGCGTTTCAAATAATGGCAAGTCGTACAGCTTGGCAATTTTGGGCATTATGTCTGAACCGCTGACTGTTTTGATGACTTCCCCGGTCAAGCCGCGCCGTTTTGCTAAATGTTCGATTAATATGGGAACTAGGATTTGTGAACTGAGAAAGTTGCCGCTAGAGTCCACCGCTGCAATTCGATCGCTATCTCCGTCAAATACAAATCCGATCGACAAACCAGAATTTTTTCGCTGGTGAGTACGCATCACCCGAAATAACTGCGACAGGTAGCGCGGCAAAGGTTCCGGTGCACCGCCACCGAACAGCGGATCTCGCTCGCTGTTGACTTCATGTACTGTTTCTTCTAAAATTTGAGCTAATCCTCCGGCTGCGGCACCGTGCATTACATCTACAAATACTGTAATTTTGCCGCTGGCGATCGCTTCTTTAATCGCCTCAATATCTACCATTTCCCGCAAGGTTTTGCAGTAAGCCGGCCAAGGATTGAAATTCTCCAATTTCCCGGGAGTGGCTGAAAGTGCCGCCGGATTGTCGAGTTTTGCTTCTATCTGTTGAGTAACTTCGGGCGAAACTGAACCGCCAAATCCGCCCTTGACTTTTAACCCTAAATATGCACCGGGATTGTGGCTGGCTGTCAGGACGATCGCACCCAAAGCATTTAATTGTTTGGCAGCTAAACTGAAAGCTGGAGTAGGGGCGTAGGATTCGCTAAGCAGCACGTCAAATCCTGCGTTTTGGATGGCAACAGCCGCTGTTTTGGCAAATTCTTCAGCCAGAAATCGGCGGTCGTAACCGACAATTACGGTACCGCTGCTGCCATCGCTGCCGCCGGTTTGTGCGAGAACTTGTGCCGCTAAGGGAGCGACTAACGCTACGCGATCGAATGTAAAATCGTCAGCAATGATACCGCGCCAGCCATCTGTACCGAATTTAATAGGATTCATTTAGTCACAAGTCATGAGTCACCCGTCTATTTTATGGGTTTATCAGTCGATCGTCATCTGATTTTAGATTTTAGATTATGGAATTGCGACTGCGGATGAATCTGGGGGCTAGTGACCAAATTACTTGATTGCTAGCCACCAGCCAAAAGTGATTGGCTGATGACTAATGACTAATGACTAATGATTAATGACTAATGATTAAAAGAATGCCGGTTGGTGGCGGATCAAATTCAGGAATTCTTCGCGAGTTTTCTGTTCCTCTTGGAACACGCCCAACATTGCACTCGTAACCGTCCAAGCACCAGGTTTTTGCACACCCCGCATCGTCATGCACATATGGCTGGCTTCCATTACTACAGCCACTCCCTTCGGTTCCAATATTGTCTGAACTGCTTCGGCAATTTGGCGCGTCAAACGTTCTTGCACCTGCAACCGACGGCTGTACATCTCGGAAATTCGGGCTAATTTGCTCAATCCCACTACTTTTTGGTTGGGAATGTAAGCAATGTGAACTCGGCCCATAAACGGCAGCATATGGTGTTCGCACATACTGAAGACGCTGATGTCTCGTACCAGTACCATTTCGTTGTGACCTTCGTCAAAGATAGCGCCGTTGAGGAGTTCTTCGAGGGATTGACTGTAACCGCTGGTGAGAAACCGCATTGCTTCTGCTACCCGCTTTGGCGTTTTGAGCAATCCTTCGCGTTCGGGGTCTTCTCCTACTCCCAGCAGCATTGTGCGAACTGCCTCCATCATTTCTTCCATGCCTACTTCTGAGGGTTTGGGCACGTTGGATTCTTGACCGTTCGAGGAATTGCGATCGGGTCGAGTTGGGATGCGCGGGGTGTTGTTTTCTGCGGTTTGTAACAGTTTCATGCTGTCAGTCGAGAGTGAGTTCGAGCCATTGGAATCGGCGGAAGATGCAATTGTCATAACAATTTGGTGTGAGGGTGAATCGATATTTCGATTTTCGATTGGGGGATATAGCTAGAGATTCAAAGATTGTTGAATTCGAGAAAAATCCAGCAGTCTAAAATCTCAAGTTCACAAAACTCCTGCGTTGGACATGAGCGTGATTTCTTCAATTACTGCACTTGCTGGCAACTGAACTGCGTGCAGAATTGATTTGGCGACGATTTCTGGGGTTAACATGGCGGTGCGATCGAAGTCGGCGTGCACGGTGTCTGTGTCCCACATGGGAGTATTGACAGAACCCGGACAGATTGCTGTTACGCGAATTCCGTGAGCGCGTTCTTCGGCGGCTAAGGTTTTAGACAAAGCCATGAGACCGAATTTGCTGACGCAGTAGGCTCCCCAGTTGGGGAAGGTTTGGCTGCCGGCGATCGAGGAAACGTTGATGATGATTCCCGATCCGCGATCGCGCATGGAGGGCAAAACTCCTAAAATGCACTGCCAAACGCTAGTCAGATTGAGGTCTAGAACGCTCTGCCACTCGGCTAGCGGCGTTTCGGTCAATGAGCCGGTGTAGCCCATGCCAGCGCTGTTGACCAGGATATCTACGGAACCCAATTGAGATGCGATCGCGCTGATGCTGCTTTGCACTTGCTCAATTTTTGCCAAGTCTAAGGGATAAGCTTCTGCTTTCACTCCGACTTCTCGGGCTGCTGCGGCAACGGCTTCTAAGTTTTCCGACTCTCGGCTAACTAAGGCCAGATTTATGCCCTCGGCGGCGAACGCTAGAGCCGTTGCTTTGCCAATACCGCTGCTGGCTCCGGTTATCAGAGCCTGCTTTGTTGTTGGATGGTTCATTCAGTGTCCTAATACTTTCGCTCGGCAACTCCCTACAGCGTTGCAGCCTTCTGAGGCAAATTAGACAACTGTCTGCTGCGGGTGATAACAGTTAATTATGAGATGAACATTAAGAACTGTTAAGCCGTGTCACCTGAGAAATTATAACACTGCTGACAGATCCGCAGAATAGTGAGTTATCAGTTATGAGTTGGAAGTTAAGAGATTGTTCACTACATAACTGATAACTCTGAATCGATCGGCTCAAGCAGAAATTTCAGTGAATACACCGATATGGCGAAACTTTTGATACCGAAGCTCGCGTCGCTGCTGAGCCGTAAGCTGTGTGAGTTCTGCTAAGTTTTCCAACAAAGCTTGTTTGAGCATGGAAGCGGCTTTGAGGGGATTCGAGTGAGCGCCACCGATCGGCTCGGGTACTATTTGATCGAGAATGCCGAGGTTTTTCAAGTCCCAGGAAGTGATTTTCAGGGCTTCTGCAGCCAAGTTAGCTTTGCCAGAGTCTTTCCAGAGAATGGCCGCACAAGCTTCGGGAGTGGCGACGGTGTAGACGGAATGTTCCAGCATCAACAGCCGCTCGCCGACGCCGATACCCAAGGCGCCACCGGAACCGCCTTCGCCGATGACGGTGCAAATAATGGGAACGTCGAGGCGAAACATTTCTCGGAGGTTGCAGGCGATCGCCTCTCCCTGTCCGAGCTGTTCTGCTTCTAAGCCCGCCCAAGCCCCGGGAGTGTCGATAAACGTGAAAATTGGCATTCCGAAGCGATCGGCGTGTTCCATCAACCGCAGGGCTTTGCGGTAGCCGCCGGGAGCAGCCATGCCGAAGTTGCGGGCGATATTGTCTTTAGTGTCACGGCCTTTTTGATGGCCGATGATGACTGTGGGACGCCCGTCTATGCGGGCAATTCCGCCGACGAGGGCCGGGTCGTCTCCGCCGCGCCGATCGCCGTGAAGCTCTATCCACTCGTCGCTAATTGCCTGAATGTAATCGAGGGTGCTGGGGCGGCGCGGGTGACGGGCGAGTTGCAGCCGCTGCATGGGGGACAAGCTGCTGAAAATTTCTTGTCGCAGTTGTGTCGAGCGAGCTTCGAGTTTGCGAATTTCGTCGGTAACATCGACGCTGTTTTCTTCGGCGAGTTCGCGGATCTGGTGAATTCGGGTTTCTAGTTCCGCCAGCGGCTTTTCAAAATCTAGGAGTAGTGGTTTGCGGTCTGGGTTTGCCACGCTGATAATTTCTATAAGGTTTTGAGGTTTAGTCGATCGACTATTTTCCGATCCTACCCTGTCTGGGGATAGTAAAAAAGACGGAAAAATTGCCAACTTTGGGTTTTAAATTTTGTATGATATCAAATTTGGTCGCATCATAATTATCATATAGCGCGACCCGGAAGCTCGCGCTGCACTCGGAAAAATATTATTCCGATGCTAACGAAAGAGTCAACAGTTAAAATTTCCCATTTAACTGTTGACTCTTAAAATCAAACTGACATTAATAAAGGTCGGAAACCGTGTTTGACAGAAATAAGACCGATTTGCTCCATCTTTTCCACAGTAATTTGATTCCGTCCCCAAGAAAAATTGGTATACAATTTTTCAAATTCCAGCAGCATTGATTCTGCAAAACACGCAAACAACTGTCTGCCCGGTACATCCATATTGACAATCTTCATAATTTTCCACTCAATATCGAGGGAATGCTCCACAATCCCGCCATTTAGTACGTAAATTCCGGGATGCTGAACCTGAGTTGCCAAATTTTTCGGATAGCCACCGTCAATCAATAAACAGGGTTGCTTCAATGTCTTAGGGTCAATTTCTACTCCCTTTGGCATACTGGCTACCCACACTACAATATCCGCTTGGGGCAGGGCTTCTTCCAAATCCATGATTTTGCCGCGGCCCAATTCCGATTGCAAATCTTGCAATCGTTCTTTGTCGCGGGCAATGAGCAACAATTCTGCTACATTTGTTTTAACATTGAGCCAGCGACAGACAGCACTGCCAATATCGCCAGTAGCACCGCAAACGGCTACAGTGGCTTTTGAAAGTTCAATCCCCAATTTTGGGGCTGCTTCTTCTACTTGGCGGCAGAGGATATAAGCCGTGTGAGTGTTACCAGTGGTGAAGCGCTCGAACTCCAACTTGAGATTGCGAATTTGCTTAATTTGCTGCAAGTTGAAAGTCTCAAAAATGATCGAAGAAAAGCCGCCTAAAGCAGTGATGTTAATCCCGTGTTTTTGAGCGTGTGCCATCGCATTAAGGATTTTGCGAGTGGCTGCTTTAATCCGGCGAGTGGCGAGCATTTCTGGCAGAAAGCAGGACTCCACATAGTGGCCTTCTATTTTTTGTCCAGTGATGCTTGTTACCGTGATATGATCAACTATTTGGGGCGGTGCGCTGCACCAAAAATCGAGACCTTGATCGGCATATTCTGGATAGCCCAGCTCGTTAGCTACTGATTGGGCGTGTTCTAAGCTGGTTAAGTGACCGATTAGACCAAACATTAAGTTGTCAAATGAAGGAAGATGGAAGGTGGAAGATGAAAGATGGAAGATGGAAGATGGGAAGATTAAAAATTTATATTTTAAAATGAGTTATCCCATTTTTAATTTTTAATTTTTAATTTTTTTCCCATTCCTTATTTCCGAATTAACTAGGCTGCGAGGCCTTGTGCTGACATCCGCATGATATCGCGGTTGTTAAAGCCTATGTTGCCTAGAGCTTCGCCGTAGGCAATCATAAAGTCTTCGATTAAAGCGTCTTTTTCCATTCCCAAGACGCGGGCATCGTCTGCGACAGCGTTTAGCAGTTTCCAGATGATGGGCAGGTTTTGGCGGTTGGCGGCTTCTAGTTCCGCTTTGGATTCCTCAAAGTGAGCTTGCAGCCAGACTTCCCCAAAGTTGAGGTGGCTGTATTCTTCTTTGACGACGCCTTCGGTGATTTTGCGAGCAAAGTCATCGGCGACGGGGATGTAGATGTTGTAAGCTGCGATCGCAAAACACTCGATAATTAGCGATTGAATCAACAAGCAAGTTACAATCTGACCTTGGGCCGCTGCCGTCTGGAAGTTTTTGTGCAGGTCCGAAAAGAACTCTTTGGCAAATGCCATGTCGGGCGTGACTTTAAGATTCCGGCCACAAGCTTGGAAGCCTTTCATGTGGCGGTTCTCCATCTTGGACAAGCCAACTAACTCTGCTTTTTTGTCCGCCAACAGTTCGGCCAGTGTCAGGTAATTGTCGTGAGCTTCTTGTTCGCCTTCAATCACAATGGCGTTGATGCGGCTGTAAGCATCTTTGTAAGTTTCGGTTTGAAAGTCAATTGTTGGGCTGGCCTCAAGCTGGGGCATAGATATGTATTCTCCTCATATAAGCTTGTGGGATGTTTGGAAACCCCTTTAAAATTGGGGGTCAGTGACAGTGCACTTTACCTTTTTTGAACGCACCCCATCTAAATCAGAGATTATAGCTGAGGATTCTTTCGACAAAGAACTTTTCTTTGACGTTCCGGGAAAAACTGGCGTCCTCAGCGTGTTTGCCGGACTTTTGCCGTCGAACACTCCAGAAAGACTATCGCTAGAATGCTATCTATTTACTAATTACTTGAATTAGTCGTTAGCCGATCTTGTGCCCGGAAATAGATGATAGAAATACGGTCTATGTCTCCACCTTTAAGGGTTTTACAGTACCAACTCTATCTGTAACATTATATCCTAACCACAACTTTCTCGCTTGGTACTCCTTCTTTCCCTCTACGACGACATATTATGTTGTTGTATGGGAATCCTCTGGGAGGCGATCGGGTTGTAGAACCTCACAGGCTTATTATTTTAGGTTAATTCACAAATTTATGGGTAAATCCTTTGACAGATCTCAATCGCTGGAACTGCTGAGTTTTATTTTGTTGCTGGCGGGGGCTGCGCTGGTGCTGCTGCCGCTGGCTGCTGTATTTTTGGTTTCGCTTTCACCATCTGGTGTTGGTGTCAAGGCCACAGGCTTGACTTTGGCGAACTATCAGGAGGCTTGGCGACGGGGCAATTTTTTGTTGGCATTCCTTAATTCTACTCTAGTGGCGCTGGCAGTGACGGGTTTTCAGGTTGTGACTTCTGCTTTGGCCGGTTATGCTTTGGCCAGGCTGAAGTTTCGGGGGCGACAGGCGATCGTTTTGGGGGTTTTGGCGACGCTGGTAATTCCGTTTCAGCTTTTGGTTATTCCCATTTTCTTGGTTTTGAAGTGGGGTCATCTGCTGAATACTTACGGGGCGCTGATTTTGCCGACGGCGGCTAACGGTTTTGGGATTTTTCTGCTGCGCCAGTATTTTATGACTGTTCCGGTGGAGTTAGAGGAGGCTGCAATGCTGGATGGGGCTAACCGCTGGCAAGTGTTGTGGCAGGTGATGTTGCCTTTGGCGCGCCCTGCTTTAGTGACGCTGTTTTTGTTTACGTTTATCGGGGAGTGGAACGATTTGTTTAAGCCGCTGGTGTTTACGACGCGACCGGAGTTGCGGACTGTGCAGTTAGTTCTGGCTGAGTTTCAGGAACAGTTTACTAGCAGTTGGCAGTTATTGATGGCGGCGGTGGTAATTGGAACAGTGCCGGTGGTGTTGCTGTTTTTGGCCGGTCAACGGCAGTTTATTAGAGGGATTGCGGCGACGGGGATTAAGAATTGAGGTGGAGATGCTTGGCCATTAAGTTTGTAGTCATAGGTTGAACCATTCTCAAGAACAAGCAAGATGCTTGTTCCACCAATACTAAATGTTCTTGTGGAACAGGCATCTTGCCTGTTGCTGACATTGTGCAAGATGCGAGTTTGTTGTCACTCGGCGATTGAAATCGCTACTATACAAACGAAGTTCACTCGAAGCGGACTAAGAGATAAAGGGGATATCAAAGCTGTATTATGTGAATCTATGCAAAAGCTCGGTTTGTTTTTATTTGTCCTATCTTTTCTGCCGTGGTTAGCCATCTTTTTTGTTGTGCCATTCCTGCCGCTGGACATTACTCAAAAAACTACTTTATCGGTCGTTCTGGCTGTGGGTGCAGAAGTTTGTTTTTGGATTAGCGTAGTGCTTTTGGGGAAAGAAGTAGTTACCAAATATCGGCGTTATTTGCATCCCCGCTATCTTTGGAATAAAATCAGAAATTTTAACCGCAGATGAACAGGGTTCGACGCAGATAATGAGCCTGGATGTTGGCTTTTATCTGCGGTCAAGGTTGAGCTATTCGCTGAAAATTTGCAAGCGAATAGAGCGTTCTCCGTCTCCGAAATCCACTTCAATCTTTTCTCCCGAAAGAGTGTCCAAGCATCCCAAAAGCAACCGCAAATTGGGTGTGCTTGCTCCTGTATCCACGTACAATCTATCTGCCAAACTGCCTAAACGCTTCCAAATTGTGTAGAGTTTGACTACTGTTTGTTCTAGCTGTGCGGCTTGTTTTACAACGTCGGCGGTGGTTCCCAAACAGCCTACTCGCAAAGATTCTTCTAAGGCCATTTCCATGTCTAAGTGAGACTGATTGAGAGCTTGCACTTGGGCGGCGGCGTCTAGATATTTTGATAAGTTTTTGGCGTCGGAAGTTAGCTGTTTGACAGTATCTACGTCGGGATTTTCTGCTACTTCTTTTTGAATTTCGCTTTGGTGAGATGGGGAGAGTTTCTCCATTTCTTTGACTAAAGGAGCGAGGTAGCGGGAAGGTAGAGAACCGGTAGATGCTTTTTCTTTGACTTCTTCTGGCAATAAATCTGAGTTCATTGCCATCCATTCGTCGGAGAGTTGTTTGACTTCGCGGCGGGTGATGCGATCGCCACTTGCTGCGGCATCTGTTACCATTTGCTGGACTTCGGGAGATGCTTTGGCGGTTTCTACAAAGGCTCTTTTGCTGAAGTTTCTAATGGAATTTGGGTCTAAATCTCCTTGCTGGATCAGAGTATCAGCACTATTAGCTAATTCTATCAAAGAATAGGCTTGACTTTTGCCAATTTCTCTTTCTTTTAGCCAGTTCAAAAAGCCAGTGCCGCGTCCTTCGCCGCCTTTTTTTTCTCTGTCTCTAACTGTTCGGAGAATGCGTCCCCGCCAAATGTCGGTTTGCAAGTCGAAGCGATCGCACACTTTCCAGGCATTGTCAACCTGATTTTCAAAATCAAACTCTGGTATTTGTTCGTCTTCGGGGTCTGGCAATTGGAAATTGATATCGGTAAAGCCGTTGAGGGCTTCTGCAAGTTCTGCGGGATTTAGGGGGACTTCAGCCATTAGGAAAAATTTGTGTAGTGCAACAGCCGGTTTAATTGGTAACTTGCACGGGTTGACAGTTGAGACGCTATATGTAGCGGTAAGGTAGGCAAGATTTACCTACTAATAGAGTTTTTGTGCAAGTCATATCATTATTGCACGATGAGGTGCGATCGGCGAAAAGATACCCAAAATGACTGCGGGCACCCTCCTGATGGGACTTGATGCGAGTGCTGGCTGTGGGGGGATTGAATTAATGACTTTAGCTGCTAAACGAGAGCGGTTTATGTTTGTGAGCTGAGTAATTGTTCCTTCAATTCCTGACATTCTTTGGCTAACGGGATGCCTAACTCTGTGGCGATAGATAAGGCGCGATCGCAATACTCAAGAGCTAGATTCTTATTATCCAACTGGTGAAGTTCAGCCAAACTTTTGAAATTTTGAGCCTGTGTAGAAAGATTGCCGATTTTTTGGCAAATCTCTAGTGATGCTTGCAGATATTCTAAAGCTTCTTGATATTTCTGTAGTTTTAGGAGAGCTTTTCCATAGTTACAGAGTGTGTTCCCTTCTCCTCTTTTATTCCCAATCTCACGAGCAATTTTTAATCCTTTATCAAAATATTCAATTGCAGAGTTATAATCGGACAATTCATAATAAAGACTTCCAAAATTATTTAGTGCATTTCCTTCGGTTTTTAGATCATTTAGTTCACGACCAATAACCAACTGTTTTTGATAACAAGCAAAAGAATTTTGAAAATTTTCCGTTTTCTTATAAGCCGTACCTAAAGCACCTAAAGTCTGGCTCTCTGCTTTGCGATTACCAATTTTTATGCATATTTCCAAAGCTTTTGTCTGATAGTCTATTTGCTTAGACAAATCACCAATGATTCCATAAGTATTTCCCAAATTACTTAGAATGGCTGCCTCTGCTTCTTGATCTCCAATTTCTCTAGCAATTTCTAAGGCTTTTTGATGGTAGTTGATTGACATCTCATACTGCCCTAAATAATGAAAAGTACCCGCCATATTATTTAATACTCGTTCTTCTCCTCGTCGCTCATTTATTTGTTTAGCTATTTCTAAAGCTTGCTGAAAGTAGTTAAGGGCAGTTTGATATTCTCCCAGGCTATTATAAATGCTCCCTAAATTTGTTAATGTATTTTTTTTGCCAATTATGTTGCCAAGTTGTTCATTAATTGTTAAACGCTTCTCGTAATAATCAATAGCTATTTGATAACGCCCTAGCGAGAAGTAAATAGTTCCCAGATTATTTAAGGAACTTGCTTCACTCTCTTTGTTCAATGTTATTTGAGCGATTTCCAAAGCTCTCTCATGACATTCTATAGCTTCTTTGAATTTAGAGATTGAGCGATAATTAATACCTAAGTTACTAATTATGCCTCCTTCTTGTTCTAAATCACCTATATCTTTTGTAATTTGTAGAGCTTGATTATGGTAGCTAATTGAAGTTTGATGCTCTCCTAGACAATAGTAAGCATTGCCTAAACCACTCAAAAATTCAAGTTCAACTTCACCACTCAACTTACCCAACATTATTATGTATAGTTGTATCTGCTCTCGATAATAAGCCCACGTTCTCATCTGGTGTACTAATTTCTGTTGAGTAGGCGTATTCAGAGAAACAAAAAGTATTTCTTTGGCTCTCTCCCAATCTTCCACCCCACAAAGATGGTAAAACACCTCCAAATAGCCCTTCACTTTTTCCAAATTAGTAGCATCTGAGTTGGGTTGGTAATCTGTAAGCCAGTTTACTACTGCTCTGTACTGAAGCCGCTGCTCGCGATTTGGAAAATCAGTAGCGAGATTATGAGGATTGATACCTAACTTTTCCAAAACTAAATTACCATGTGGTGTAAGATTATTTTCCATAGTTAACTCCTGTTTTTTAAATTCATGGTAGCATTAATCGGTGAGATATCGCCACACTGCGAATCAAATTATGTTGTCCCACCAGCCGATTATCTTCATCATCAATTCCTCCATCTTCAACTAAATACCGATCACGCAAAGTTTGCATTGCTGCTTTTTGCCGCTCCTCACTGTAACCCTCGTCTTCTAAATTTATCAGCCACCACTTTTCTTTCACTTCGCAGCGATATACTGAAGCAGTACAAAACAAAAGATAAGCATCATAAACATCTTTTTTTAGCCTGTCAAATGTCTTCTCAATTCGTTCCTTGACTTTCCTTCGCAAGACGGTAGTATATGATGCTAACTGCCACCTATCCTCATCTCCTTTAACTATTCCTTGGTTACGAGCTTCGTCAATAGCCTCTTTTACCTTTTCAATATAACCACTGTTATCTTTCCAATAAGCCCTGACTTTCCCACCATAGGAACCCTTAATTTCTCCAGCGATTGTCCGCAAAGCTAAAGGATGTCCGTCATAAACTTCCCCAATTACTCGCAGGGGACTATGTGGTAATTCCAAATCCCCATCAAGTTCAGCTTTTTGAAATAACGCCACTTGATCAGGTACTTCTAGTCCTTTCAAAAGTTGGCAATACCAGAGATTGTTGTAGCGATCGCACTCTCCTTCAAACTTAGTTGGCAAATCCTGAGATGTAAGAATGAAGCGACTTTGACAAGATGATTCTGGCGCCAACAAACTTACAAAAAACTTACCCCACCACTCATCAGCAAAATCACCCCAGCCATCCTCTTCATTTCCTGTTAATAGGTACTCTACAGAATCTATGAGAATTAAATACCGATTTTCCCGCAAGCGTTTGACTAACCGCCGTAACAATTGCTCTGGTTTTCGCTCGTCCTTTGGGACAGTTTCCCTCCACTTTTCCAGCCATTGCAGCGCCACACTGGCAAAATCTGAAGCTTTTTGATCGTATTCAAAATTATCCCTGAGTTCCGTCCAATCTCC
Organism: Microcoleus sp. B3-A4; assembly: GCF_036705385.1. NCBI lineage: Bacteria > Bacillati > Cyanobacteriota > Cyanophyceae > Oscillatoriales > Microcoleaceae > Microcoleus > Microcoleus sp. B3-A4. The sequence goes on from NZ_JAUBUI010000002.1 coordinate 182,531, forward strand.
TCGCAATTCCTCTACTAACTTTTCAGCCAAAGCAGTTTTACCGATACCTGTAATCCCAACCAATAGCAAGACACGACAGGAAGACTGTAGGCGATCGCTCAACTGTTGAATCAGACTTTCTCGCCCAACCCAGGTATCGTCATAGACGCTAAAGTCCATATATGATGCAGTTTGCATGGTTGGGGTGTTGTCAACAATTTGTTCCCAGTTTTCTATGCCAACTGCTTCACAGATAGCAACAAATACATCTTGCTGAATTGGTATTTTCCGCCTAAATCGCTTCAAGGTTGCTTCTGAAGTGTTAGCCGCGACACACCAAGAAGCTGCTGTTGCTTGCCAGCCCTTTTTTCTTCTTTCGCGATCGACAATTTGTAGTCCTTCTTTCGATGCTTTGAGAGAAACAGCCATGCTTCAATAAATTTAATTTAACAGAATAATCTAAATGACTACATATGTAAAATGCAGCATTCCGGAAAAACATTCGATTCATACCTGATAATTTCAGGATTTTTACTTGCTTTACTCAAAACATGGCTTTTGGGCGGTTCATTTTTGGCTCATTTTTATCAGCAGCGACAGATATGAGCCAAAACTAGAACGCTCAAACCTTTGTACATCAGAGATTCTAGAGATGTGAGAGCAAATTGGCGCCAATTGAACTTCTCCACCAATCACACATATCGGAGTAGTCAAAAGATGGAATCTCAAAATCAACAACCTATCACCCACAGTGAGCAACCTGCAACAACGCCTGCGCGAGTTGAAACACCGCAATTTTCGCAATATTGGGTAACACTACCTGAATTAATTTTGGCAGTTGCTACTCTAACTGGTGCAAGCGCTACTCTGACTCGTGCAATGACTGAGTTAGTTCGAGTCTTACGAGGGAAAGACAAGAAGAAATAATACAGGATTTACGCACTGTGACCAAAGAAACCGGGTTTTTACGCTCATCTGCGCGCTGTAACACGTCTTCTCGTAAAAAACCCGGTTTCTGATTACCCGTGTGTAAATCCTCAGCTACTCACTCAGAATGACAGCGCAAGTTACCGCCCAGATTTTTTCGGCGGTGTATCATGAGTCGATCGCTTCCGACGGATCAGCACGCTCATCACCTGCTTCGGATTAGCTGCACGTTGTACGGGACTCCAATCGCCGACTTCGGCAAATCCCAGTCGGTACAAAGTGAGTATGGTTTCCCTGACACCCTTGGGCGAACCGACAACCGTTAACAGCACCACTTCCTGTTCGCATACTGCTGTTGAGTCGTCATTTGGGCGATCGGACTTGTTGTCGTCAGGCACGAATTCCTGTGACATAATATATTCTCCTGGTTTTGGGTTTTCTAGGAAAACCCAAAAACCCAGCCGCCCCGCAGTTCAACACATAGCAGGGCGGCTACAGAGGATGTTAAGATACTCCGTTAGCCTCCAGACTGCTAGTCCCAGTTTGGCGGTTAGCTGTCCATTGCTGTTACGAGCAGCTTTGGGCAGTGCAACTAGATTTTTGGGCGACGCGGGCTGCCTCCTCTACAAGCAAGCAACCTCTAACTTCAAAGCGTAGCCGCAGATGGGGGCCGCCGTCAATCCATTTTGGATTTTCGATTTTGGATTTTGGATTGAAGAATTGAGCCCCGGACTAATCTGGGGACTTTGGGGGTTTTGATGCCGGATTGGCGGGTTTTGGGCGATCGCACCAATGAGACTCACAAAACGATCGCCTTTTCAACTTACCAACTATAACGGCGATACTTTATCGCGTTCAATCTCCTCGTGGGGAGGTGTTTTCCCGTTCAAAATTGTGCCATCCTCGGGCAGATTTTCTAGTCGATCGCGCTTCTTAAAGCGATCGCGAGCCGAGACAACCACCACATACAGAACCGGCACTATAAACAAACTCAAGACAGTAGAAACAACCATTCCCCCCGCGATCGCATTCCCTAGCGATCTGCGACTCGCTGCACCCGCACCTTCTGGGTTAACCAGAGGAGCAATACCCAAAACAAAAGCCAGAGAAGTCATCAAAATCGGTCGTAAACGCTCTTGAGAAGCCTCAACTGCCGCCTTAGCAATTGAATACCCCTGCTCCCGTAACTGGTTCGCAAACTCCACAATTAAAATCGCATTTTTACTTGCCAATCCAATCAACATCACTAAACCAATTTGGCAATAAACATCATTCGCCAAACCCCGTAACGACTGAGCTAAAAGTGCACCTAAAATCGCCAGAGGAACCGATAACAAAATAATGAAAGGATCGACATAATTTTCATACTGAGCCGCCAAAACCAAAAACACAAAAATCAGCCCCAAACCGAAAATAATCGGTGCTTGACCGCCCGATTCAATTTCTTCTAAAGAACTCCCCGACCATTCATAGCCAAAACCTCCTGGTAAAATTTGAGTTGCCACCTTTTCCATCGATTTTAGTGCCTGTCCAGAACTCGCTCCCGGAGCCGGAGTGCCAGTAATTTCAATTGACCTATATAAATTGTAGTGGTTAACACTTTGCGCTCCCACCACCGGAGTTATCTTCACCAAATTGCTCAAAGAAATCATTTCATTCTTTCCAGAACGCACATACAATTTCCCAATATCTTCAGGGTTATCACGAAACTGTTTATCCGCCTGAACATACACCCGATAATTGCGCTGCTGGAGGTTAAAATCGTTCACATACTGAGCACCCAGAGCCGTTTGTAGCGTACTGAAAACATCATTAATGGGAATATCTAGAGCCTTAGCTCGATTGCGGTCAACTTCCACAATTAACTGAGGCGTATTCGCTGCAAATGTACTAAATACCGCCTGCAATCCGGGCGTCTGATTTGCCTGCTTTAAAATCCCGCCCATAGTCTGGACTAAGCCATCTAAGCCGCTGTTACCTTTGCGGTCTTGCAATTGAAATTGGAAACCCCCAAATTGACCTAAACCTTGAATTGCAGGCGGATTTACAGGGAAAATCCTAGCTTCTGGAATCGCGAAAAACTTACCCCGCAACTTACCAATAATCGCTTGTACAGTTTGATCTTCTCCGTGACGTTCTTCCCAGCCTTTAAGTGTAGTAAATATAATCCCCTGGTTGGAACTGTTACCACTAAAACCAAAGCCACCTACAGAAAAAGTCCCCACAACTTCAGGAACTTTGAGGATTTCTTGTTCAACTTTGTCCATCACCTGCTGGGTGTATTGCAGCGAAACGCCTTGAGGTCCTTGAATAATTGTCAGAAAATAACCCTGGTCTTCCTCTGGGATAAATGCTGTCGGTACTGCTAAATAAAGCCAAGCGGTGAATCCCAGAGAAGCAATAAACAACAGGGTAACAAAGGTTTTAAATCTGGTTAAAAATATTAATGAATCTCTATATTTCTTTTGCGTCCAATCCAGAAAAATATTAATCCGGTTAAATACCCAACCCAACGGGCCGCCAAACTTCTTACTTGGGCGCAGTAATATAGCCGCAAGTGAGGGAGTAAGAGTAACCGCCATAAAGGTAGAAAGCAGCACGGAAAAAGCAATTGTTAGGGCAAATTGTTTATAGAGTGCTCCCGTTGTCCCAGGGAAAAATGCCACTGGTACGAACACGGCCATCAATACTAAGGAAGTGGCAATTACAGCACTAAAAAGTTCCCGCATTGACTCGGAAGCTGCTTGGCGGGCATTCATACCTTGGCGGACTAGACGGTCAATATTTTCGACTACGATGATAGCGTCATCAACCACTAGCCCTGTTGCTAAGGTAAGACCAAATAGAGACAAACTGTTAATCGTAAATCCGAAAGCTTTGATAAATGCAAATGTCCCAATCAACGAAATCGGAATTGTGAGGGTGGGGATAATCGTAGTGCGCCAATCTTGCAGAAACACAAAAATCACTATTACCACTAGCAAGACTGCTTCAAACAGAGTTTTGACTACTTCTGCCATTGACTCTTGGACAAATTGAGTCGTATCTAGTGCGATTCTATGTATCACCCCGGGAGGGAAGTTTTTAGCTAACTTTGCCATTTCTGCTTTGACGGCCTGGGCAACATTTAGAGCATTACTTCCGGGTAATTGGTAAATCCCTAAGCCCACCGCGTCATTACCTCGGAACCGCAGGAAAGAGTTATAATTTTCTGCTCCTAATTCTGCTCTACCAACATCTTTTAATTTAACTAAAGTTCCATTTGCTTCGCTTTTAATAACGATGTCTTCAAATTCTGTGGGGCTTTTTAAACGACTTTCTGCCGTCAAATCAATCTGATACATTTGCCCCTCTGGGGCGGGTTCTTGACCAATTCTTCCTACACCAACTTGCAAGTTTTGTTCATTAATTGCTCTTGTTACATCTTGCATTGTTAGATTACGAGCAGCTAATTTATTGGGGTCGATCCACAGGCGCATAGCATAGCGTCTTTCCCCAAAAATTCGCACGTCGCCCACGCCTTTTACTCTCTTTAAAGTATCGGCTAAATAGAGGTCGGCGTAGTTGCTTAAAAATATAGTATCGTATTCTTTATTTTCGGTAAATAATCCTATAGCCAGCAGCAGGCTGTTAGATTGTTTTGTAACTGTAACTCCTGTGCGTTGTACGACATCTGGCAGTTGTGGTTGAGCAACTGCAACTCGATTTTGCACATCGACGGCGGCGATATCTTTGTCGCGGGAAGTATCAAAGGTGGCTGTAATGGTGCTAGTTCCACTGTTAGTGCTACTGGAAGTTAGATATTTCAGTCCTTCAATGCCGTTGATTTGCCTTTCTAGGATGTTTGTTACCGCATTTTCGACAACTTCAGCATTCGCACCGCTATAGTTGGCTGTGACGTTGATTTGGGTGGGGCTGATGTCGGGGAAGCGTTCGATCGGCAATGTGGGAATGCTGATTGCGCCTACCAAAACAATAATTAAGGCGCAGACGCTAGCAAAGACAGGTCGTTTAATAAAGAAATCTGCAAACATTATTTGGGTAATGGGTAGTTGCGGATGGCTAATAAGTAATTGCTAATGGCGATCGGGATTTAAGGATTTAAGGATGAACAGGATTAATTTTAGTCACCCTCAATTTAATCCTGTAAATCTTGAAAATCTTGTTCATCCTGATTCAGATATTAATTTTTGGTACCCACTGGTAATTGGGGTTTTTTCCCTTCTGGTACCTCTGGTTGTTGAGCCATAATCGGAACACCGTCTGTGAGGTTAAGGATGCCGGCGGTAACAATTTCTTCGCCTGCTTGCAAACCTCCGATAACTTGATAATTATTCCCCTCAATTGCTCCCAATTTCACGGACTTTTGCCGTGCTATTAAAGGCGGCGATCCAGGTTGTGGCTGTTGTGGCTTTTGAGCTGTGAAGACAAAAGTTTCTCCACCTAAGCGAGTGACTGCTGTTACTGGAACTAAAATTCCGGGGTTCTGTTTCCAGATGACTTTAGCTTTTACAAACTGGAGATTAAGTAGTTCGCCACTGGGGTTGGGAAAGGTGGCTTTAGCTAAAATTGTTTGGGAATTGGCGCTGACGTTGGGGGAGATAAAACTGATTTGACCTTGGGCGATCGCCTTACCTTGAGCGTCGAGCATTTGTACTGGTAGCCCTAAGCGTAATTGAGGCTGCCGTTCCAAAGGAATTGATAACCGCAAGTCTAGCAATTGGTTCTCAGTCAGGGTGGCAATGGCATCACCTTTTTGCAAGTAATCACCTACTTTCACTGGTATGTCGCCGATGACTCCTGCGAAGGGCGCGATGACCGCAGTTTCTTGTAGTTGTACTTCAAAGCCGCGCACTTGAGCGGCGGCCTCGGCAACTTGCGCTTCAGCTTGATCGAGCTGTTCTTGGCGCGTACCGTTGGCTAACTGCGCTAATCTGCTCTTGGCTTGTGCGACTTCTGCTTCGGCTTTGGCTATTTCCTCTGGGCGCGAACCATTTTGCAATTGCCGCAAAGCTTGCCGCTGCTGTTGCAAAGCTGCTGTCCGTCGCTCGATCTCGGCTTGTCTGTTCTTTTGTCGCTGCTCGAACCGCCTTTGAGCTTCTCGGAGGTTGGCTTTGGCGCTGCCTTCTTTTTGGGTGTATTGCTCAAGAGTGTTCGCGGATTCTGCGCCTTCTTTTGCCAATGCCTGATATCTGGCAAGCTGCTGGCTGGCTAACTTTGCTTCGGCTGTGCTTGCTTCTATTTGCGCTCTTGCTTGGGCGATGTCTTCTAAGAGGCTACCTGTTTGGGCATCGGCGAGGTCGGCTTCAGCTTGGCTAACGCGGGCTTGGGCTTGGCCAATTTCTTCTGGCCGACTGCCCGATCGCAGTTGAGCGAGGTTGGCTTGGGCTTGGGCGACTTGGGCTTGAGCTTGGGCGATTTCTTCGGGCCTGGTTCCAGCTTGCAATTCGGCTAAGCGGGATTGAGCGCGGATCAGGTTGGCTTGAGATTGCCTCAAGTCAGCTTGGGCGCTGTCGCTTTTCATGCGGGCGATGGGCTGTCCTTGGTTTATGAAGTCCCCGGATTTGACAAAAATCTCGGTGACTAGCCCTTCAACTTCGGGTTTGATTTGTACCGAACGCTTGGCTTCTAAGCTGCTAACAAATTCGGAAGCATCTTGGACTGAACTGGTTTTTACGGCGGCGAGCTTGACTGGTATGGCTGGGGGTTGGGCTGCTGCTGCCTGTTGCGGTGGGCGATTCTGACCCGATTGCCACGAGTACCAGCCGAAACCTGCTGCGCCTGTGGCGATCGCGATCGCGGCAATTAGGCGCCAGCGCGATCGTGGTTTAGCAACCAATTCGGGGCGATCAGCAATAGGCGGAAAATCATCCGGTCGATCGCTGTCTGCATCGGTTGGGTGCAGTTCCGGTGTGGGAGATTTGTGTTCTTGGGCTTCAACGACTGATTCTGGGGATTTAGAATAACTCATGGGCAGCACCACTTAGATTTTTTTTAACTTCTGACTTACTGAGACTTGGGCGGAATCTTTGATTCTCTGGCGTCCCCCTCAAAGATGGGGGAGAATTTGGAAAGCCTTTTTAAACAGGATGGAATCTGGAAAGTCCCTTTTTATTGGGGTTGGGGTATGTGCAGGGCTTTAGTCTGATCGCAGTTAGCCAAGCCAGGGAGTGATTCTTTTTAGGAAAGCTTCTTGTTATCTCTCAAAAGTTACGATCGCAGGGAAGATTACACATCCTTCTTATGAGTCACCTTAGTGGCTGAGTTGGAAGGATTTTCCCTTAGAGTCGGCGGATTCCGCGAAGGTTGGGGAGTCACGCACTCCGGCGAGCGCGTTTCTTTCCTTGGCTAGTTGCTCGGTTAACCACTCTATCTCTGACGCCAGCACTGACTTGCAGCGAGCGCGAGAGGCGAATTGATAGTCGTCGGTTAGTGGATATTCGCTCTTGAGGCTTTCGATGTAGTCTTGCCGGGTGTAACAGGCTCGCAAGCGGTGTTCCAACAATTTCATCCGTTCTGCGGGTTCTAAGTCGCCAAAAAAGAAAAACTTGATTTGGAACCGGGAACCACTGTTAACCCAGCTTTCTTGAGGGTGTTCGAGCATTTTTTGCCGCCAGAGTTCGCGCCCTTGGGCGGTAATTCCGTAGATTTTGCGCGGACAGCCGGCATCTCCGGCTTCTTCGGCTATTACCGAAATCTCCCCTCGTTCTTCCAAGCGCTTCAGCAGCGGGTAAATCGCTCCGTAGTTGACGCTGATGCAACTGCTCATAAACAGCTCCAGTTGTTGCTTTAGCCGATAGCCGTGCAGGGGTTGCAACTGTAGCAGCCCAAGGGCTGATAATTCAAGCATTTATATCAAATTGATATTATAGTCTGGATTATATAACTATATCTGACTCAAGCGCGATCGGGTAGATAGCTAGCTTCTAAAATTTAAATTCACATTTAATGTAATTTGTCAATACCCTTAAGATATATGATTTGAAGATCAAGAGAGGGCGATCGCTTTATATTATAGAAGCCACTTGATATCTAACAAGAGTGCTGATTCCCCTCAATTTCGGTTAGAGCAACGGCAGCATCTCACTTTTGATACAAGTGAGATGCTGCCTGGTCTTTGATGTCTCCGAAGTGCTTCAATAGACTCTGCTCAATAAGTCTGATTTCTGCAAGATATCTCTTCTTAGTAAGAACACCAGAACTTTTCTTGGCATGGATTGGTTGAATTTTCAAACCATTACACATTTTAGTATTTCTTGAGGATTGATCGCAGCGCCTACCTGTTTTTTCGGAGCTGATACTCATATCATTACTCTCAAGTCTTGCTACAAAAGAAGTGTTGGGTTTGTCTCCACGAGCCCTGTTTGTAAGGTGTGGATATGTGAGATTGTCGATCTTTCTTGAGGGATTAAAGAATGGTGACGCACCCTACGGCTACTGAAATCCAGAGGTTGTTACCTGCAAGTAATCATCCTCAAACATACTTTTTTAAGTACAACTTATCCCAGATTTAATGATGTTAACCTGATACAGCTAGACTGATTTATATTTATTCTAAAACCAAAAATCACTGCCCTGTCAGTGCTCGAAATACCCACGCGAAAAGCATGACGCTCAAGAAAATCACGCCTCCGACAATTAACACCAAACCCAACAGCAAAGCCGCCACAAATAACCAGTCGGCTTTTTTCCCAGGTTCAGGGGAACCTAAATGAGCGTCCAGCAATTCTATATTTTTGACATTAGCTTTCCAAGTAACATCTAACAAGTCTCCGGCAACGGGTACAGTACCGGCAACTGTATCAAATACGATGTTAGCAGCCATTTGTACTAGAGTTTCTCGCGGTGCTCCGAGTTGCGCGGCTTTGAAGACTACGTAACCTGCAAAAAGTGAACTGATTAAATCGCCACCGCCCGGAATAAGTCCCAATATCGGATCGAGTCCGATGCGGTAACGAGTGCCGGGAATGGGAATTGCATTGTCAAGTAAATGGCTGATTTGGCGGAGACGCCGCAAGGATGCAATCTGGGATTTGTTGGGAGGATTTGGGGAAGAATTTTGTATAGGAGAACGTGACATTTAATTACTCTCGATTGCGATATTATTGCTAGTTTATGATATTTATTGAAGCATATTTTAGTTTTGTCACTAGGCCTCAAGCAAGATTTTTAGTAATTTTAGTCGATCGACGAATGCTGCTTCCACAATACACAAATACAGAGAAACCCGGTTTCTCTGCAAAACCGGGTTTCTTGTTTTAGGTGCGTGTTTTCAGTTTAACCGGGAAAGCCCGATCGCACGACTTGTCTATTTGCCTTCAGTGAAGTCGGCGTCAATTACGTCGTCGCCGCCGCCAGTGGGGCCGCCGTCTCCATAGCCACCAGGGCCACCAGGGCCACCAGGGCCGTCAGTTGGGCCGCCTGCTTGCTGGTACAGGTTGCTGCTGACAGCGTAGAATGCTTGCTGCAACTCTGTTGTCAAGGTTTTGATCCGATCGTCATCTTCAGTAGCGATCGCATCGCGCAAGTCTTTGATCAAGCCTTCAACCTTAGTCTTGTCAGCAGCGGGAACTTTATCACCCAATTCTGCCAACTGCTTCTCAATTTGATAGGCTAAAGAATCGCCTTGGTTTTTGCGATCGATCCTTTCGCGACGTTCCTTGTCAGCAGAAGCATTCGATTCGGCTTCCTTCACCATGCGCTCGACTTCATTGCTGGGCAAAGTAGAAGCACCAGTAATGCTAATCGATTGCTCCTTGCCAGTACCTTTATCCTTAGCAGCTACATTCAAAATACCGTTAGCATCGATATCGAAAGTAACTTCAATTTGAGGTACGCCACGGGGGGCTGGTGGAACTCCATCTAAGCGGAAGGTTCCCAAATCCTTGTTATCATTGGCCATTTCCCGTTCGCCTTGCAAAACGTGAATTTCCACGTTTGTTTGGCCGTCTACAGCAGTCGAGAAAGTTTCCGACTTCTTGGTAGGAATAGTGGTGTTGCGGGGAATGATTTTGGTCATCACGCCGCCCAAGGTTTCGACGCCGAGAGATAGCGGGGTAACGTCGAGCAACAAGATGTCTTTGACTTCACCGGAGAGTACGCCGGCTTGAATTGCTGCCCCGACTGCGACCACTTCATCCGGGTTTACCGTTTGGTTGGGTTCTTTGCCGAGGATTTTTTTGACCAGTTCTTGCACCGCAGGAATGCGTGTAGAACCACCAACTAAGACGACTTCATTAATTGCAGATTTGTCTAATTTGGCGTCGCGGATCGCATTTTCTACGGGGATGCGAGAGCGATCGATCAAATCCGAGCACAGTTCTTCAAACTTGCCGCGCGTCAAAGTCGTGTCCAAGTGTTTTGGCCCGTCTTGAGTCGCGGTAATAAACGGCAGGTTGATTTCTGCTTGCGTAACGCTAGAAAGCTCAATCTTGGCTTTTTCTGCTGCTTCCGTCAGGCGTTGCAGTGCTTGTTTGTCTTTGCGGAGGTCAATGCCTTCGGCCCTTTGGAATTCATTAGCGATGAAATCAACAATTTTTTTGTCGAAGTCGTCACCGCCGAGGTGAGTGTCTCCAGAAGTTGCTAGCACTTCAAATACGCCGTCGCCTACTTCGAGAATAGATACGTCGAAAGTACCGCCACCTAAGTCAAATACGAGGATGGTTTCGTTGCTCTTTTTATCTAACCCGTAAGCTAAAGCTGCTGCTGTAGGTTCGTTAATAATCCGCAGCACTTCTATACCGGCAATTTTTCCCGCGTCTTTCGTAGCTTGGCGCTGGGAGTCGTTGAAGTAAGCGGGAACAGTAATTACCGCTTGGGTGACAGTTTCGCCGAGGTATTTGCTGGCGTCTTCTACGAGTTTGCGGAGAACTTGTGCAGAAATTTCTTCTGGTGCAAATTGCTTGCCGCGGGCGGGACAGTCTAGTTTAAGGCTGTTGCCAACTTTGAGGACTTTGTAGGAAACTTCAGTGGTTTCATGGGCTACTTCATCAACCCGACGCCCGATAAACCGTTTTACTGAGTAAAAGGTGTTTTCGGCGTTCATCACGGCTTGACGCTTGGCGATTTGTCCGACAAGTTGATCGCCATTTTTAGCGTATGCTACTACAGAAGGTGTGGTGCGACCCCCTTCGGCGTTGGCTATGACGGTGGGTTTGCCGCCTTCCATAACTGCGACGCAGGAGTTTGTCGTACCTAAGTCAATTCCAACTACTTTTCCCATAGGGGTGTTCCGGCTCCAATCTCTACAAAATTTTGGTGTTTTATCTGTGCGATAGTCTGGTTATTCAGGACTGCGATTTTACCTCGCGGTTTACGGGTAGTGAGTCCTGCTTTAATACAGTCTTCGATAGGGTGCTGATCTCTATACTGCGGGCGGTAGACCTTGCGATGAAGGGGTATTTACCGAACCTGTTGGGGGACGGTTGCATCCGTGAGGTTTGCACCGCTACAGTTGTTGACTGCTTTGCTTTTCTTTACTCTTCCCAATGTACGGTGTGCGATCCATTCGGGTATTGTGGCAAACCGTATACGTTGTGTTGTATTTGCCGTCTTTGTTGTATAAATTTTGTTTGGTTGGTAGGGGCGATCGGTTTTTTGGCTTCAAATCAGGTTTAATATCAATTCTGAAAAGGGACACGGCAATGCCCTGTCCCTATCAGTTTACTTCCAGGCTGTGCCTGGGAAGGAATATATGATTGAGGGAGAGCCTCAAGTCCCCCTCATGGGAATCTCGGAAAATTCTTGAATTTTCCAGCTTTTAATTGCTATTTTTCACCGATCAGCAGAGCTACCGGAAAGTAACTCAGAGCTTCACCAATTGCCAAGGTACCGTTACTTTCTACCGCCTGATTTGTAATTGCATCTTTCCAAACCGACGGCATTTGCTCGGATAATTTCAAATTAGTATCTTTCCAGACTTGTTTGCCGATCGGCAATTCTTCCGGTTTGACAATTCCCGTGAAAAACCGGGGAGCAATGACAATAACTGTAGTCTCTTCAAAGCTTCTGGCAAAGGCAACAACATTATCTTTAAACGTGCCAACTGCTTGCAGGGGCAGATAATCGCCTGATTGAAAAACTTGCAAGTATTTTTTTCTTGCTTCTAGCGCTCTTGCCGTCAAAAATAACTTAATTCTCGCGTCTTCTCGCGTCGCAATCAAATCTTCAACCAGTTGCAAAATATCCGTCTGAGCTTGCTCTTTAATTTCCCGCAAAACCTCGATTCTGCGGTCAAAATCAACGGGACGGCGGTTATCCGGATCGACGTGGCTTAAATCCCAGAATTCCGTCCCTTGATAAATGTCGGGAACGCCCGGGGCAGCGATTTTCAGCAGCGTTTGAGATAAAGAATTGAAAATTCCGTAATTAGCTACTTTTTTGCAGAAAGGTATAAATTTGTTGAGAAACTGATTTTGTTCCGAAGATTCGAGAACGCTATCGATAAAGGTCATAAAACCAGCTTCGTAGTCATTATCCGGTCTCAGCCAAGCCGTAAAAACTTTGGCTTCGCGGACAGCTTTAATGGCATAATCTTTGAGGCGATCGACATAATCAGTATTTTCAATTCCCTCAAATGGAAAACTGCCGATCAGAGTTTGGTACAAGAAGTATTCGTCGTTAGTATTGGGAACCATTCGATTCACAAAGTTGACTTTCTTAGAAGAGTTTACCTCTCTCCAAGACTTGACTTGCTGTTCCCATTCATCGGGAATTTCGGACAAAACGTTAATTCGAGCTCGCACATCTTCGCCGCGTTTGGTATCGTGGGTAGCTGTAGCATTCATTTTGTGCGGCCAAGCGACTTGCTGCTTTTTGTTGAACTCGTGAAAATCTACCAGCGACACGCCGAACTGACTGGGGTTTCCTCCCACTTCGTTGAGCGATAAAAGCCGATAGTAGACGTATAAAAGCGTGTCTTCAACGCCTTTGGCCATCAAAGGCCCTGTCAACTGCTGGAGTTTCATTACAAAGTGCCGGCGCTGCTCTTTTTGTTCGGTTGTTAGGGTTTCTTCTTCTTCCAGCAACAGCACCGTTTCGATAAATTTAAGTTCTTTGAGAAGTCGCGGTACTTGTTCTTTCGCGTGAGCGATCGCATATTTTACGTAAGTGCGATCGGACTCTCTCAAACCATCTTGATTGATGTAAGTCCGGTAGACTGGAAAAATCGTCAAAACAGCCGCCAATGCTTTTTCCAAACCGGGACGAGTAAAGTCATTCCCCTGTCTCGATTGACCGGAGATATTCTTCAAAAGTTGAGCTAGATTGTCTACATCTCCCGCCAAGTTTTTCTCAACAATCAGCCCTTTTTTATCTAAAAACAACTGTTCGTAGGGAACGGTCAAGCGAGTAAATCTATGATATATTTCGCTAAATTGCTGTTCGCGATCGCACCGACAAAAAACGCCGTTTACGTAATTCAAAAAGTCGTAGCCACTCGTTCCCTCAATCGGCCAATATGAGGGCAAATCTTCTTCGTGCTCCAGAATCTTTTCAACAGTAATGTAAGTGTCTTCGGTTTTCTCCCGGAGCCTTTTCAAATATTCTGTGGGGTCGTAAAGTCCGTCGATGTGGTCGATTCTCAATCCGGTAAACTTTCCCTCATCAACCAGGTCGAATATCAGAGCATGGTTTTTGTGAAAAACTTTAATCTCTTCAACTTTTACCGAAATAAGTTCGTTGACTGTAAAAAACCTTCGGTAGTTAATTTCTTCTGCCCCTACTTTCCAGAAAGCCAGACGGTAAAACTGCTCGGAAAGCAAATCGTCTAGCAAATTAAAACTTTCGGAGTTTCCCTTTTCTCCGTTAAAAACTTTGATATTTTCATCGATGAATTCCTGTACCAGAGGATTTTGATTGTAGAGTTCCCAGAGCAGTCCTTTGACAAAAGCTATCTGATCGTATCGGGTTTTACCTTTAGTTTCTGAAGGTGTATTTTTAATCAAATAAAGAATTCCCAAAAACTTGATAAAATCTGGATGGCGTCTGCCTAATTCCCTGGCTAAATGTCCCAAATTATGGCTGATAAATTTAGCATAAGATTCAATTCTTACTGGCAATTGTAAGCTATAATAATTGATGCTCAGCCCATTTTCGCTGTATTTGAGTTGAATCTCGCCATTTTCCAGACACTCTCCATAAAAATTGCCCAGCAGCGGAGCCAGCACTCGACCTCTGAGATGTTCGTAAGCGTGATTCCATTCAATATCGAAGTAATCGAAATAGTCGGAATCCGGCCCGTGTTCCAATACGTCTAACAGCAGCAAGTTTTGAGTGTCGTAAGCCATGTGGTTTGGGACAATATCTTGCAGCCATCCCATGTTCCGTTTCTTGATTTCGTATGTGAGGGCTTCAAAATTTTCTGATGTTCCCAATTCGGGATTGATCTGATTTGAGTCAACGACATCGTATCCGTGAGAGCTGCCTTTTCTGGCTTTAAATATCGGTGAAGCGTAAACGTCGGTAATTCCTAAATCTTCCAGATAGCTAAGGATTTGTTTTGCGGCTTCAAAGTTAAAACCTGCATGAAATTGAAGCCGATAAGTGGTTGTGGGAATTCTCATCTTAATTTTACTCCTAATTAATTAGTTGGTTGGGTTTGTTGTTTAAAATTAGAAATAGTAGGTTGAGTGGAGAACGAACCCTCCGTTTCACTCCGCCCAAGCCCATCAATTTGAGATTTAAGTGAGATTTTTGCTCCCATCTAAAATCTCAAATCGCCAATCTAAAATCAGTTGTTGGGTTGAGCGGCAGCGAACCCTACGCTTCGCTCCGCCCAACCTACTATTTCTGTATTATTTCGTAAAGTGCGAAACTTTGGGGTTTAACAGTCAATTCTTGCTCTGAATTTATCTTTTCAGGCAAGCTAGAACCTGAACCCATCCATTTTTCATCAGCAGAGTCTAAAATTTTGTTCCAGTTGCCTTGGGGAAGTGCAGCCGTAAAAGCTACCTCTTGCCTGTTGAAGTTTAGAATGCAGAATATCTGGCTGTCATCTGTCCAGCGACGTAGAAATAAGATTTTTTCTGCTTCAATGCTGGACACTTCTAGACTGTTTTTGTCGAGTTTTTTAAGGGCTGGTATTGTCCGCCGCAGTTGAATCAAATGTTGGTGCCATTCCCAAAGGATTTTGTGTTTGCCTTCGGTTTGTTTTTCCCAGTTTAACTTACACTTATTGAAAGTCTCAGGACTCTGGGGGTCATTAAACTCGCCTCGGCCTTCAAAGATTTTAAATTCTTGTTGTTTGTCTTTGCGGACAGCTTCAATTAAGTTTTCGTCAGAGTGGGAAATGAAGTAAAAAAACGGTGCTTCTTCTCCATACTCTTCTCCCATAAAAAAGAAGGGAATGTAGGGAGAAATTAAGACTGTGCCGGCTGCAAGTTTCAATCCTTCCAAGTCAACTATTTTGGATAGTCTGTCTCCCAAAATGCGGTTGCCGATTTGGTCGTGGGTTTGGGCAAACACCAGAAATTTATGACCCGGTTCATCCTTAACAGAATTGCCGTGTCTCCGCTTTCTGTGGGGGGCGTACTGGCCGGAGTAAACAAAGCTTTCTTTGAAGGCTTTTTCTAAGTGTTCGCACTTGCCGAAATCTTGGTAGTATCGGTCGTCTTCTCCGGTGAGCAAGGCGTGCAGTGCGTGGTGGAAGTCATCGCACCATTGGGCGTCTAATCCGAAGCCACCGAGTTCTTTGGGACGTATAGTGCGGACATCATTTAAGTCACTTTCGGCTATTAAGTAAAGTTGCCGTCCTAGCTCTTGGGAAATATCGGCTGTGGCATCGGATAGTTCTTGTAAAAAAGGTCTTGCACCTACTTCAAATATTGCTTGAATTGCATCTAATCTCAGGGCATCGATGTGATAGTCTCGAAACCAGTATAGAGCGTTTGCAATAAAGTAGTTACGCACGCCGTCGCTGTAGGCGTCGTCGAAGTTGAGGGGATCTCCCCAAATCGAGCCGTATTTTGATGTAAAGTAGGGGCCGAAGTCCCTGAGATAATTTCCTTCGGGGCCGAGGTGGTTGTAAACTACATCGAGAATTACTGAAATACCGTGTTCGTGGCAGGCGTTGACGAGTGTTTTGAAGCCTTCGGTACCGCCGTAGGAGTTTTGAACGGCGTAGGGATATACGCCGTCATATCCCCAGTTTCGATCGCCGGGAAATTGGGCTACTGGCATTATCTCGATGGCGTTGATTCCCAATTCTTTAAGTTGTTTTAGCTGGGGAATTATTGCTTCAAATGTTCCGGCCTGGGTGAATGTGCCGACGTGCAGTTCGTAAATAATCATTTCGGCTAGCGGCACGCCTTGCCAATTTGTGTCAGTCCAAGTAAAAATATTTTCATCTATTACTTGCGACGGAGCGTGTACGCCTTGGGGTTGATATTTTGAGGCTGGGTCTGGTCGGTCAGTTTTTCCTTCGATTTGGTAGGTGTAAAGGGTTCCTGGTTCGATGTCTGTAGCTGTCGTTTCCCAATAACCTTCTGCGGATTGTTGCATGGGTATCAGGCGTTTTTTTGGGGAAACAATTTGGACTGCTATTTGTTTGATTGTGGGCGCCCAAACGGTAAATTTACATTGGTTGTTGCCGAGGTAATTGGCTCCTATCTTCACTTTGAGTTGTTCTCCTTATAAAATAGGTTGGTAGTTCGATCGCCCGACGCGCTATCAAATGCTTGCCCTTAACGTTCAGCGCCTGTTTAGACGGTAATATTACTTAATATCACAAACAACTAACTTTAGACAGAGGAATCAAAGGCTAAAATTGTGTATTGGGCAAAATTAGCGGTTGGTTATGTCTAAATTAGAGCAGGAATCGGCACGGGGGCGATCGCCAAATTAACGGCCTAGAAGCGTTAATATTTCTGGTTGATATCATGTCGAAAATCTACCTAAAGGTAGGTCAAAAATCAGCGCGAGTGTGGAATTTATGGTTATGGCTTTTGGACGGGAAATCTGCTGCAATCTCGACTCGGCGGAGTCTCGGGAGTGGTTGGTCACAAACGGGATCGGCGGTTACGCTAGCGGGACGATCGCAAATCTCCTCACCCGCCGCTATCACGGCTTGCTGGTAGCCGCCCTCAAACCCCCGCTGGGACGCACTTTGATGCTCGCCAAGCTGGACGAGACGGCTGTGTATCACGATCGCGCCTATCCGCTTTATACAAACCGCTGGGCCGACGCGACGATGGAACCCCACGGCTACAAATACATCGAAAGCTTTCACCTAGAAGGCACGACGCCTGTTTGGAGGTTTGCTCTCGCCGACGCTATCCTGGAAAAGCGGATTTGGATGCAGCAAGGTGCTAACACAACATATATTCAATACCGCTTGCACCGCGCATCACAACCCATCGCCCTCGCTGTCAAAGCCCTAGTCAACTATCGCGACTACCACCACACAACGAGCGTCGGCGACTGGCAGATGAGCCTACAGACCTTAGAACGCGGGGTTTGCGTGACTGCATTTCCCAAGTCTGTACCCCTGTACCTGCTGACGGATGCCGAACCAGAGGCCCAATTTCGAGTTTCTACGCCTTTATACAATTGGCATTACGGATTTGACCTAGCAGCAGAAAAGCGGCGCGGATTGGACTGCTGCGAGGATCACTTGCACGCGGCGACTTTTCACATGACGATCGCACCGGGAAGTTCTCTCACATTGATAGCCAGCACGGAGAAAAATACCGAACTCAACGGCGGTACAGCTTTAGAAGTGCGTCGCACTTATGACCAACAACTGCTGCAAAACTGGTCAAAAGTCAGCGAATCTCCCGACTGGATCAATACCTTAGTGCTCGCCGCCGACCAATTTATCGTCAGCCGCCCGCTACCGGAGGAACTCGAAGGCAAAACGATCATCGCCGGATATCCCTGGTTCAGCGACTGGGGGCGCGACACGACGATCGCCCTACCCGGCCTCACAATCTGTACCGGGCGATGGGAAATTGCGCGATCGATTTTGCGGACATTTGCGCGGTATGTCGATCGGGGGATGCTGCCGAACCGCTTCCCGGATGCGGGCGGCGAACCGGAATACAACACCGCAGACGCCACTCTGTGGTACTTTGAGGCAATTCGCGCTTATATCGATGCCACGGGCGACGACGAACTTTTGACCGAACTCTGGCCGGTGTTATGTGAGATTGTTGACTGGCACTTGCAGGGTACTCGGTATAACATCCGCGTCGATCCCGATGACGGTTTAGTCTACGCGGGCCAAACCGGCGTGCAACTGACTTGGATGGATGCGAAAATCGGCGATTGGGTGGTGACGCCTCGGATTGGTAAGCCGATCGAACTCAGCGCCCTTTGGTACAATGCTATACAAGCTATGGCAAGTTTTGCTCGAAAACTGGGCAAGCCTCACAATGAATACCAGCAATTGGGCGATCGAACAGTCGCCGGATTCCCTCGCTTCTGGAACGCCTCAACTGGTTACTGTTACGACGTTCTCGACGGCCCAGACGGACACGATAGCTCCCTGCGGCCCAACCAAATATTCGCCGTATCCCTGCCCCTAGACTCGATTCCTCCTCACTCCGCCAACTTCTTGTCAGCGGGGATGCGCCAGGAAACCCGCTATACACCGTTACTGACGCCCATCCAGCAGCGCGGCGTGGTGGACGCCTGCGCTCAGCAACTTCTCACTTCTGTCGGCCTCCGCAGCCTCTCCCCGCAGCACCCGCAGTATCGCGGCGCATACGGAGGCGACCAATTGCAGCGCGACAGCGCCTACCACCAGGGCACAGTTTGGGGCTGGCTGATTGGCCCGTTTGTCTTGGCGCACTTGCACGTATACAAAGACCCAGCACAAGCTCGCGAATTCCTCCAACCGATGGCACATCATATAAGGGGCGGCGGAGTTGGCAGTCTGGGCGAAATTTTTGAGGGCGACGCCCCCCACTCGCCGCGAGGCTGCACGGCTCAAGCTTGGACTGTGGCTGAGGTGCTGCGGGCTTGGTTGGCAATTAATACTGTGGGTGTTTAAATGGGGAATGTTATCTTTGGTGGAAAAAGAGATTTATGGCATTATTATTAGCGGGCGATATTGGCGGAACTAAGACAATTTTGCGCTTAGTGGAAAGGACTGTTAACGGTGAAATGAACGCTCTTTATGAGTTTCGCTATCCGAGCGGGGAGTTTCCCGATTTAGTACCGATGGTGCAGCAGTTTTTGACGGAAGCTGCTATGAAATTGGATTTTGCGCCATTGCCTGAAAAAGCTTGTTTTGCGATCGCAGGCCCGGTGGTTAACAACAGCGCAAAACTCACTAATTTGCCTTGGCGCTTGGATGCGAAACGTCTGGAACAGGAATTAGGAATATCACACGTTAGTTTAATTAATGATTTTGTCGCTGTTGGCTACGGCGTGTGCGGTTTGGATGCTACAGATTTGCATACTTTGCAAGTTGGAAAACACCGACAAGACGCTCCAATTGCTGTGATTGGTGCGGGTACTGGTTTGGGAAATTGTTTTGCAATTCCCGACGTAAATGGGGTGAGGGTTTTTTCTTCGGAAGGGGGACACGGTGACTTTGCGCCGCGATCGGAGTTAGAGTTTGAATTGCTGAATTATTTGTTGGCAAAACACGACATTCCCAGAATATCGATCGAGCGAGTCGTTTCGGGACAGGGAATTGTGGCAATTTACCAGTTTTTGCGGGACAGAAAATTTGCCCCGGAATCAGCGGAGGTAGGAGAAATTATCAAACAATGGGAGTCAGAAGTCGGGAAAACGGAGAAGACTGTCGATCCGGGGGCGACAATTGCACAGGCGGCACTCAAAAAGTGCGATCGGCTTTCCGAACAAACAATGCAAATGTTTGTAGAAGCTTACGGCGCTGTCGCAGGAAATATGGCTGTGACACTTTTACCTTACGGTGGTTTGTACATAGCTGGCGGCATCGCTCCTAAAATTTTGCCGCTGATTCAAGAAGGGGGTTTTATGCGAGCTTTTACCCACAAAGGCCGGATGGATTCGCTGTTAGAAATGATGCCGGTGAGATTGGTTTTAAATGATAATGTAGGGTTAATTGGAGCCGCAGTTTGTGCGGCCGGTCTTTAGCTAAGACACCGGAATGATAGAGGACACGGTATTGCCGTGTCCCTACCCCGATTCATTGTAGGGAAACGGCATTGCCGTATCCTGATTTCTTAGATTATCCTCATTCAAGAATCTCAAATTTTATGCGATCGTAAATATCCCTTAAACTAATCTGAAACTCAACCGATTATAAAATTAACGTCTCATCCTCAGACTCATCTACAAAATCGGATGACTAATTATATCATAGCTGGGATTAAGTAGACCAAGTAAAATAGAAGATCCTTTCTAGTTCTCATCTAAGATTTAAAATTACTTCCCTTCCAGTTCTTTCAGCTTCCGCTGGGCTAACTCCTTCACCTGCGGATCTTGAGCGACGGCTAAAGCTTGGCGATAGCTTTCAATTGCTTTTACTTTGTCGTCTTTGAGTTCATAAGCAATGCCGCGATTGTAGAAGGCTTTTGCATCTTTAGGATTGAGTTTTAGGGCTTGATTGAAATCGGCAAGGGCGCGATCGTGTTGCCCTTTCTTGCCGTAAGCCATGCCGCGATTGTTGAATGCTTCTGCATATTTAGGATTGAGTATAAGGGCTTGAGTGAAATCGGCAAGGGCGCGATTGTATTCCCCTTTATTGCCGTAAGCATTGCCGCGATTGTAGAATGATTCTGCATATTTAGGATTGAGTTTTAGGGCTTGAGTGAAATTGGCAATGGCGCGATTGTGTTCCCCTTTCTTGCCGTAAGCAATGCCGCGATTGTGGAATACTTCTGCATATTTAGGATTGAGTATAAGGGCGTAATTGTAATCGAAAATGGCGCGATCGTATTCCTTTTTATCGTTGTAAGCATTGCCGCGACTGTGGAATGCTTCTGCATATTTAGGATTGAGTTTTAGAGCTTGAGTGAAATCGGCAATGGCGCGATCGTATTCCCCTTTATTGCCGTAAGCATTGCCGCGATTGTAGAATGATTCTGCATATTTAGAATTGAGTTTTAAGGCTTGAGTGAAATCGGCAATGGCGCGATCGTATTCCTTTTTATCGTTGTAAGCAATGCCGCGATTGTAGAATGATTCTGCATATTTAGAATTGAGTTTTAGGGCTTGAGTGAAATCGGCAATGGCGCGATCGTATTCCCCTTTATTGCCGTAAGCAATGCCGCGATTGTTGAATGCTGCTAATTTAGGATTGAGTTTTAGGGCTTGATTAAAATCGGCAATGGCGCGATCGTATTCCCCTTTATGGCCGTAAGCACTGCCGCGATGATAGAAGAATGCTGCTAATTTAGGATTGAGTTGAAGGGCTTGATTGTAATCGGCAATGGCGCGATCGTATTCCCCTTTCTTATTGTAAGCATTGCCGCGATACAAATAGATAGTGGCTGCGTCAAGTGCAGCTGTATTTAGTTTAGGCACTGAAAGTGCTAAGCTGATACGCACCTAGATTGTATAATGTAAATAACAAATAAGTGTTCAGTAGTTATAAATATATGCCAGCCAAA
>NZ_JAUBUI010000188.1:0-2503 GCF_036705385.1 Microcoleus sp. B3-A4
GCAATGACTTTTTTCCGTGATGCTATATCTGCCCATTCTTGTGACTTATTTATGCCTTCTCTTATTCCCCAATCAAAGACCTGAATCCTTACAAAAAAAGAGCGATCGCCTAACTGTAGTATGCAGGCGATCGCTCCACCCACGTTCAAATATTCCTTGCGATCGATTGACTGATGCTCGATCCTTTCACAATAGAAGCTTAAATCTTTGTAAACCAATTAGCATCCACTTCCACAGACTCAATCATTTTTATCTTGACACCAAGCCCCAATTCTTTTAGCCGTTGAACTAACTGCTCACCATCAATCAAATCTATTGGGGGTGCGCCATCTCGTGTTGCTTCTTTGACAGCATCTCTGGTAAATGTCCCAGTTGTAATGAATAAACCTTTGTCGGTTCGTCCCTGCATTGCCCCACGGAAGTCTCTAATTTGACTAGCCGTAACCGAACCCTGATAGCGCTTGCACTGAAACAGAACATGAAAGCTCAAGAAACCACTAATACGGGCAATACCTACACCATCGATTCCACCATCGGCGGACTTACCTGTAACCTGTACTTGTATAAAGCCTGATTCACGTAGCAGGCGCTGTGCCAAACGCTCAAATGCAGAAGGTTCTAGTGATAGCAGTATTTGATGAAGTTGTTGATGCCATGCAACTTCTTCTAAAGTTTCAACTGCTACAAGATTTTCGTTTAAATTGTCTGCCTGCATCACCTTTTTCTTGTCAGTATCTCGAACCACCTTGACAATTTCTTTTGCATCCAGAATATCAAAATCTATAGATGTTGAAACGAAAGACCACACGCCACGTGAGGAATTTTGTAAAAGCCCGTATTTCTTCAAGTAAGTACGACTCCAACCAAGTCGATACTCAACAGCACTCTGGGATTTGTTTTTATGTGGGATATCCAGCACCTCGTCAGGTAAGTTGAGAATCTGCGCTACTCGGTCATAAATCTCTTCAGTAGTTCCCGAGCCCCCCAGCATTTGTAGAGCCTGGATTGTGGGCAAGAGCATTGAGTCAAATGTAGGGATTGAATGGGTAGCTCTGTCCATCTAAAATTGTTGATTTAATTTGTAAAACACTGCTTTTTTAATGAGAAACTGATGGCATCAAAATACTGACGGTCTATTGGCTGCTACCGTCATACATAATTTGCTAAATTGCGATCGGCTACATCTCTCGACGGAACAATCTAATAGCTTCACCAGCATCAGTTTCCGCCATCAAAATACAGCGTTTCATCAAATCTAGATCGAGGTTATTGAGTCCGGGTAGCTGGGGCAATACGGTTCACTTAAGGCTGAAAAAGTAGTAAACTAGGTATTAGGTACAAAAAAGGAAATCAAGGACAGTGCCTTTAAAAAAATTATTATTAGAATCTCCAAAGCTCAAAAGTAAGGAGATATTCAAAGCTATAGAGATAGCAATTCCATCAACAGCAATAGAAGCGGCGATTCTCAAAACAAAAGTTAAAGAAAAACGGCATCGCGGGCTACCATCACAACTGGTAGTATGTCTAATAATAGCAATGAGCCTGTGGTCAAAAGACTCTATGCGGGATGTGCTAAAAAATCTAATTGATTGCCTTAATGAAGTCGGGTTAAAAACTGGTAAATATTGGAAAATCCCATGTAAAGCAGCTATTAGTCAAGCCCGACAAAGATTAGGAGCAGGAGTAATGACACAGTTGTTTCATCAGTTGGTAAAACCAATGGCTACGGTTGAAACAGTAGGAGCTTTTCTCAAGGGATTGAGAATTATAGCGATAGATGGAACCTGCTTAGACATCCCAGACAGTGATGAAAATGCCAGAGTTTTTGGCCGTCCCGGGAGTCGTCTAGGTACAAGAGCTGCATTTCCAAAAGCTAGATTAGTCATTTTATTAGAAGCAGGAACACATTTAATATTCGATGCCTTAATCTGTCCATATAAGATAGGAGAAAGAGTAAGAGCGTTAAGATTATTACGCTCCGTTACCCAAGAAATGTTGTTGATGTGGGATAGAGGTTTACATTCCTATGCGATGGTAGAAGCTACTGTCAGTAAGGGTTGTGACTATTTAGGGCGAATTCCATCTAATGTTAAATTCACAAACGAAATACAACAAAAAGATGGTTCTTATTTGAGTTTGATTTATCCACCAGGCAAATTCCGAAAAAAAGGATTTCCACCTATAAAAATTAGAGTAGTCGAGTATAAAGTTGAAAATTTAGAGAAGCCGGAAGCCGAAACTAGATATCGTTTGATTACAAGTTTGTTGGATCCTAAAAAATTTCCCGCCAAGTTACTAGCTTGCGAATATCATCAAAGGTGGGAAGTCGAAAATACAATAGATGAACTCAAATTACATCTCTTAGAGCGAAAAACTCATATTCGTTCTCAAAGACCGAAGGAATTAGTGCAAGAAATTTATGGTCTATTAGACCTCTTGCAGAATTACTTTTATGTTATAGTCGAGGTTTGGCTTTTTGGAACTGCTAAATTTAACTCGTAGT
>NZ_JAUBUI010000060.1:0-34297 GCF_036705385.1 Microcoleus sp. B3-A4
GTTTGATTATCATTATTATCCCATTATATTTATGCACAAAGGGGTATTTACAAAATCTACTCCTTTTTAACTTGTCACCAATGGGGTGCATCTACTAATTTAATCTCCCGCCTCATATCACCTCTTTCAGGACACTTTGGCTGAATTTCCTATAATTTGTGGATCGGCTTGCGATCGCTCAAAAAAAAACCCCAAACCAAAATTGGTCGGGAGTTAATTAATCAGGGTGCATCTACTAATTTAATATCCCGCCTCACAGCACCTCTTTCAGGACAGTGTGGCAGGATTGGCGAGAATTTGTGGCTTAGCCTGCGATCGCTCAAAAAAAAACCCAAACCAAAAGTGGTCGGGAGTTAATTAATCAGGGTGCATCTACCAACTAAGCTTCCTGAGAATTCGAGCGCAATCCGGACACTTAGCTCAAACTTTTTCAGCATCAGCCTCCAACCGCCAAAAAAAACCCGGCCCAAATTGGTCGGGAGTTAATTAATCAGGGTGCATCTACTAATTTAGTCTCCGGTTCGAGGTGCACCTGTTCCGGACAGTTTGGAAAAATTTTTGAGAATTAGCGATTTTGGCTGTAATACGCCAAAAAAAAACCGGCCCAAATTGGTCGGGAGTTAATTAATCAGGGTGCATCTACTAATTTAGTCTCCGGTTCGAGGTGTACCTGTTCCGGATAGTTTGGGAAAATTTAGGGAAATTCGTGGTTTGGGGTGTACTCGGCAAAAAAAACCCCCAAACCAGAAGTGGCGGGGAGTTAATTAATCAGGGTGCATCTACCAATTAAGTTTCCTGAGAATTCGAGCGCAATCCGGACAACCTCAAACTTTACTCAGCATCACCGTCGATACCGCAAAAAAAAACCCCAAACCAAAATTGGCGGGGAGTTAATTAATCAGGGTGCATCTACCAATTAAGCTTCCTGAGAATTCGAGCGCAATCCGGACAACCTCAAACTTTTTTAGCATCACCGTCGATACCGCAAAAAAAAACCCCAAACCAAAATTGGTCGGGAGTTAATTAATCAGGGTGCATCTACTAATTTAGTCTCCGGCCTCACAGCACCTCTTTCAGGACACTTTGGGAGAATTTGCGATAATTTCTGGCCAGGGGGGCTATCGACAAAAAAAACCCGGCCAAAATTGGTCGGGAGTTAATTAATCAGGGTGCATCTACTAATTTAGTCTCCTGTCTCACAGCACCTCTTTCGGGACACTTTGGCAGAATTTAGGAGAATTTCTGGCGAGGGCGGGCGAGCGCAAAAAAAAAACCCGGCCCAAATTGGTCGGGAGTTAATTAATCAGGGTGCATCTACCAATTAAGCTTCCTGAGAATTCGAGCGCAATCCGGACAGTCGGATCGAATTTTTCAACAGGGCGATCGCTTGAGGATAGGCAAAATCTGAAGTACAGAGTTGGGGGGCGATCGCATTTCGGATGAATTGACCCGCGCGGAGTCTGATCCGGGATTGAGTAGGGCGATAGAGTGTCTATTAGTGCCGTTTCTTTTGATTGGAAGGCGCTTTGACAGGCTCTTGTCTGTTTAAGTAGTATAAAAGCGCGATCGATCCCCCTATCAAGATACCTACTACTACTAGACTAATAGCTATTACTTTGGCGCCTCCCGATAAAAACACGTGAATTAACCCAAGATAAGGAACCCCTAACAAAATAGCAGTAGCTATAGTTTTTAAGGAGGCAAAATTAATCTCTATTTCAAGCTGCTTGTAGGGTTGTCCTTGAAATTTGTAGTGGTCTTTAGATTTATTTAGGGGTTCTGGAGGGGGGATGAAAGGTTTGTGAGATGACATAATGTTTTATTGATGTTGGCTGACTAATTGTTTGAGTGAAATAGCTGTCCAACCTGCGGCTGTTGGGGAAAGCGATCGCTCACCCCAACAGATAGATAATCTCACTTCAACCCAAGAGCAAAAAAATCAACAGATGAACGTTTAAAGTTGAGCAGAAGATAGAGCTGTGCTCGCCCAAAACACTTCTAATTTATCCATCACTTTAGCGACACTCTCTGTTACCGTTTCCCGATCCGTGAGGCATTCTACTGGCGGGTGCAAGGGTGGTTCGTAAGGATCGTCAATCCCAGTAAAACCTCGAATCTCACCGGCACGAGCTCTCTTGTAAAGTCCCTTGACATCTCGCTGTTCGCAAACTTCGAGGGGAGCTTTCACGTAAACTTCAATAAAGTTACCAATTTGGTGTCCGACTTCCTCTCTGACATCGCGGTAGGGAGAGATGACTGAAACCAAAACAATTACACCGTTGCGAGTCAAAAGATCGGCTACGAACCCAATGCGGCGGATATTTTCATCGCGATCGGCTCTGCTGAAACCTAAATCTCTGGTGAGACTTTTGCGGACGGTATCGCCATCTAAAACTTCTACTTTGTATCCCTGCCGCCGTAAAATTTTAGCTAGTTCAGTAGCGATCGTACTTTTGCCCGATCCGCTTAAACCGGTGAACCACACGGTAATGCCATCTTGTTGCATATCTAATTCCTTCCTTAAAATGTAATGTGTTCTGTGCCAGTTAACTGTATGTGAAGTTTTGTGTTGGTTACTGGGGAACTGGCGATCGGCTCTTGATAGTTATTCTTTCCGGGGTTGGCTGTCCGATCCGGGTTAAATTTGGCAAGGATGTGGGTTGGGAGTTGTTGGGGAAGGAAAGAGAGGGGCGAGCCCTATTTTCATAGTTAACGAAAAAATTAGGCAGGCGATCGCACTTATTAATCTGAAAATATATATTCTTTGTCTGGCTGCTTCCGGAACAACTGCCCAAGTTGCTGTATTAGCTGACGATACTTAAGGCCAACAAACAGCGATTTCATGTCAACTGTCACTGGGAAACCACAGGTGAGCGCGATCGTTCCCGCCTACAACAGTGCCTGTTACATCGGGCAAGCAGTAGAGAGTATCCTGAATCAAACTTATCCTGACTGCGAAATAATTGTGGTAGATGATGGCTCGACAGATGACACCCGCAGTGTTTTACAGCCTTACTGCTCGCGCATTCGCTATCTTTATCAGGAAAACCAGGGAGTAGCGGCAGCTCGCAATCGCGGCATTCAGGAAGCTAGGGGCGAGTTAATTGCGTTTCTCGATCACGATGATTTTTTCCTGCCTGATAAGTTAGCAGCACAAGTAGCTTGCTTTGAAGCTCAACCGCAACTGGGAATCGTACATACCGGCTGGCGTCGAGTCGATTGGCGGGGTGAACCTTTAGGCGATGTAAAACCTTGGCAAAAAGCACCGAACTTAGATTTAGAAGACTGGGTGCGATGGAAACCAATTCTTCTAAGTGCGATGATGTTTCGTCGAGAATGGTTGGAGCGAGCAGGTGGTTTAGACACTCGATTTCAACAGGTGTGCGATCTCGACCTCGCCCTGCGTTTAACGCTCATGGGTTGTCAAAGTGCCTGGTTGCATCAAATAACCGTATGCTATCGGGAACACGCTCGCAATGAATCGCGGAAAACCCCTCTACAAGCTCAGGAATCGTGGACTGTATTGGATAAATTTTTGGCTCTTCCACAAATACCCGAACCAATACGCCAACTAGAGAGTCATTACCGTTATTACACTCTTGTTTGGAGTGCGTGGCGACTGTATCACACTGGTTATATTTCAGAAATGGTTCCCTACCTAGAGAAATCTCTCAGCTATACGCCATATTCGCTCACAAAAACTGTATCGGATTGGCTCAAAAGTTTTATGAAATATACTTCAGAATCCGGCAGCGAACTAGATGTCTTTTCTTTGAGCAATTCGCGAGAGTGGCAACAGTTGATGAATTATCTACTCAAATTTTGAGATCGATCTAAATTCCATCAGAGCGCAAGCAACAAATTATCAATAGAGCAACCGCCACATCGGGCGCGGACATAAATAAGCTGATGAATATATCCGCTTTTGAGCCACCATAAACGATGTAACTGTCAACTGTTATATTTGCAAATTCACAAATTTTCCTAAAATTTACTCCGGATACAGGACACTAAACCCGTAGATATTAACAGCACTTACGCACCTACTCTAGATTTAGAGTACGCAGTGCGTACCTTACCGCTATAAGTAGCTTGTCAAACCACTTTTTGCGTAATTCATAATCAATCAAGATCCCTAAATAGAGGAGATGCACAAAAAAATGAAAAACAAAACTTTTTTTATTCATATAGGAAAAACCGCAGGATCTTCGTTTAATGCCTTTTTAAAAGAAAATTTTAGAGGAGAAGAACACTGTGAAAATTATCTTGAGCGAGGTAATGTGTTCACAAGGTTAGATTATCTTAAATCTCTTGATTATATATCAGGACATATTACTTTAGATGTCTTTGAAAAAAGTTTTCCAAAAAAAGACTATTTTTTAATGACGTTTTTAAGATTTCCAGTTAACCAGTTAATTTCTAATATTAATTGGCTGATTCATATCTATGACATTAGTCCTAAATTTTTTGCGAATCATCCCAAGCACATACAGGAAATATCCCTAGAGTTAAGATCGTTAAATTTATACGATCCTGATTCTTTTATCAATGCCTTAAATAAATTTCAAAATTTATTTAAAAATAATCAGTCTCGGTATTTTGGTTTGCCACCTTTTCTAGGTGATGTAGAAACAATAATAGGCAAAATTAAAACTCTAGACTTGGTGGGGCTTACAGAAGATTACCAAGGTGCTATAGATAATTTTATTCGTCTAAATGAACTAAATATCAAGCCAAAATTACATCAAGAAAACCGCAATCTTTCTTACAGAATAAATAAAGATATTTTAGATAACCAAATAATAGCTGATTTTATTCAGGAATACAATCAAGTAGATATACTTGTTTACGAATATTTTTTGCGTAGGAATCAGACTAACAGTTCATATACAGCAACAAAAATAGACCCGTGCACTCAATTAATAAATTTAAGAGAGGTGCACCAAAAATCAGAAAATTTAGAAAATCTGTTGAAGAAAACTCAGGAGGAACTGGCACAAGCCGATTTTCAAGTACACAGAACTCAGTGTTACTTTCAGCAGTATAAGGCTCAGGCATACAAAGCTCTAGCCTTATTGCAAACATCTCAGGTTCAAGTGCACCGATCGGTAACTTTATTACAAACATCCCAGGCGCAATTGCACCAGATACAAGATGAATTGGCACAAACTCAAGCTCAACTACAACAGGCTCAAAAAGAGCGCGATCAGTACCAGTCTCGGCTAAATCTGATGCAGTGGGAACTCGATCGATCGCAATTTCAGCTAGCGATCGCCAGCCAAACACTCGAATCGAGCCAGGTGCAATACAAACTGTTAGTTTGGGATGCCTGGTACGCATATACAAAAGGCGATTTAGCTGGGATGAGTCAGTGCTTGCACGCCTCAGTGAAATGCACGCCTTTCTCAAAAACAAAAACTATCTCAAGTTGGTTGAATAGTTTTGCTGAATTTTCTGTGAATAAAGGTGAGAGTCTGGATGTTCAATCTCTCAGCAATACATACGAATGGAAGCAGGTTATTGACCGCATATTTGGTTATCCTAAAATGACCGCTAATTGACCAGATCGTTTATTTATGCCGTACTCATAGAGGTTAATTAAATCATCATGAACATTCTTCAGAACAATCATCCATTGGCTGCTATTGTGTGTGGATTTGAGAGAGGTGGAACAACTTTACTTTCAGAGATATTAAGGCAGCATACTCAGCTTGACAGCGGATTTGAAGGCGGATTTTTACTAGCAGACGAAGCCTGTAATTTTCGCGACATAGAACCTTACTATACTAATCTGAAAAGTGGTTGGGCAATAGGAGACAGCCAACTCAATTACATTTGTGCTGCTAATACTTGGTCGGATGTGTACCAGAGAATAATTGAGCAATCTCCTCTTATTAAAAACAAAAATACGTGGGTGTTTGATAAAACCCCAAAGTATATGCAAGTATTATCGAATGTTCTCAGTAAAGTTCCCAATATTCCTTGTATAGTTCTGGTGAGAGATCCGAGAGCAATATTATACTCTTGGTTTAAAAGATCGGGTTTGAAAAAAGAAGTATGGCTGGAAAAACAGTTGTCAATTAAGTGTCAAAGATACTTATCCTACGCTTCTGGCTGGAAGACAGCGTTAGAAAAAGGATTGGGCGAGCGATTATTATTAGTGAACTATGAAAATCTTTGTTCAAATACCTTGTCGGAATGTCAAAGGATTTTTGATTTTATTGGTTTAGATTTTCACAGCTACTATTTGTCGTTTAAATACCATAAAAAATATGGTAATGTCTATGGAGGTGGGGTTTCATTAGAATATTTGACTGAATACGAACAACATTTCTCAGATGATGTTTGCCAGCAGATTTTGAAAGCAACGGAAGAATTTAGCAATTTTTGGTGGCACCCTGACAATCTCTCGGTCAATTTGCCAGAAAATCCTGTCGAAGAAGTCTCTAAAAAACCTGTAATAACTATTCCCGAAGATGCTTCAATTAAAATTGTTGATGCGATCAATTTTCAAGAAAATTTTTCAGAAAAGTTATGGGGAGTTTCCATTGATTTACCAAAGCGCAATACATACGTAGATTCAAGTCATGTGATCGTTGGAGGCTGGGTGATCGGCAAACCGTCTCGGATTTCTGAGATTGAGTTAATATGCGACGATAAAGTAATCCAGAGGATTCCTGTTAATGGGGTACGATCAGACGTAGGTAAGGCTTTCCCTCAAGTGCCTAATGCTGAAAATAGTGGCTTTACAGCGACAGTAAAACTAATTGGAATGCCATCTGAAGCTGAACTCCTTCTCCAAGCTATTTTTGAGGATGAAAGTTGTGTGCCCCTGGGAGTAGTGCGATTTCTACAGAAACCCCTCAATCCTCGTTATGAATCCGCTCTGTCTGAAACAAAAAAAGAATTACAGCAGTTGCAGTCTCAAGTTCTGGAGTTCGCAGTAGATGTGGAGCGAGCGCAAGTTCAGATCGACAAAATCGAGACCGAGATGAAAGTCTAGGCAATTACTCATCCGGATCAGAATTAAGTAGTGGGAATAAATAAGGGAAAAGACCGATAAACATGGATTCTTGAAGAAGCCATGTTTTCAGGTTTTTAAGCATTCAGTAGAGGATATAAGTTTGAAACGAGTTCAATCATTTTTAAAGATTGCTGTGGCAGCTACATTTGTATCTGGAGCGATAGTTCTTGCTGAGATTCCCATAAATGGCATAGATGCCCAGACTTCCCATCATCAACCTATTGGGCTTTCCAACCAAAATATAACGATTAGCAATAGTGCGAACTTTGTTAAAAAATCTGGGTTTTTCAAAATTGCGGATTCCACTAAAAATGGCTATACATACGGTTATGCTCCTTCAATTATCAAGCACAAGGGGATTTATCACACCTTTTATTGTTCCAGCCCTGAACCAAGAGCAGGGATTGATGCTATACGCTATGTCTTTTCTCAAGATGGGCTTAACTGGTCTGCTCCGAAAGTTGTTTTGAAAGCTAAGCCTAGGATTGATTCCAAAACTAGAAAATTGACCAATCGAGCTGCTTGCGACCCTAGTTTAGTTTACTATGAAGATTACTACTATCTTTTCTATTCTAACCAGCATCAAACAGGTTCAGAGTTAGGCGATCGCACCGGGACTCAGACTACTATTTCCGTAGCTCGCGCTCGCAATATCACAGGCCCTTACTTGACCTATACCCAAAGAGCCACATGGGAAGAGAATCCGCCCGATGTAAAAATGATTATTCTGCCGCAAATTAAACGCAGCGGAAACCGACACAATTACGGAGCTGGCCAACAGACGGTAGTCATTAAAAATCGCCAGTTATATATGTGGTACACTGACGACTCGCTTCACCCTAACGAAGGGCCGCGCATATATTTCTTGAAGTCAAATGACCCTGTAAATTGGAATGGGACACCTGTACCGACAAATCTGGCCAAAACTGCTTCAGTTGATATCAAATACGATGCTAGAACAGGTAGATTTGTCCTCGTGCAAATACTCCGCAGTCACCAAGCACGTCCTTCCTTAGCGACTGCTTACTCTACAGACGGAATTAACTGGACGGGTTTTCGGACTCTTTACCCCGATCGCAAATTCCCTGCTTTCGCTCACAATGTGGGAATGAGTAGCGATCGACTTGGGCATCTAATAGATGGAGAAAATCCCATTGTGGCTTTTGGAGCACCTTACAATCTTAACAGTCAAGATCAGTGGGGAAAATGGGATTTATTTGGAGTAAAAGTGAATCTATATTCCCATCCCTAATAAATTATATTCTCGCAATATAGTGATTTCGCCCCCCTTCTTTAGAGATAAGGTGGAGCGAATATCTGTAGCCAATATGCGTGTCAATTGATATAATCAACCGGACTTAATTTGATACTTTAACAGCACTGAACCAAAAACAATGCGACTTCCATCTTCAAGGACAGCCTGTAAAATTATTTGGGACTCAGACGGCATTCCTATTACTTCTATTGCTGTCATAAAACCACTATTTTTCGAGTGAGGCACTTGTGAAAATACTTCAGCTACATCAGGGCGATAGTAGTTAAAATCAGTCTCTTGAACAACTTGGTCGTGGCAGATAAACTCTACCTTCACAGCCGGAGATTTCTTACTTAATATCCAGCCGCCGATGGTAATGGAATTGGCAGTAACCTGAGTGCCAACTTCGGGAAAGTCGATCGCAGATCCCCACAACAATTCAGGATCTAGTTCTAAGAGAGACACATCTAAGATTTCAAGACATGGCACAACTTTTAAACTATAATCTTCTCTGTCTCTCGTGAGGTTTTGATTGTAGCAAGTATCGTGGTCAATTACACTTTTCCATCTTTGCTTCATCGTTTCGATTTCTTGCTGAAATCTTCGCTGTTTTTCCGGTGTATTTTCACTACCCCGACTCTTGGATTCGTGATGGTACAAAACCACATGAGGAAGATAAATATTGTGGTAGCCAGAACTCATAATTCTCAGGCAAAGATCGATATCATTAAATGCCACAGCAAGTCCTTCGTCAAATCCTGCAATCTTTTCAAATACATCTCTCCGACACATCAAACACGCCGCTGTCACTGCTGAATAATTGTTGACTGAAATAAGTTGCCGAACATATCCTGGATGACCAGCCGCAAAATACTTGTGGCTGTGACCCGCTACACCTCCAAGCCCGATAATTACTCCAGCGTGCTGAATAGTATTATCAGGATATAGCAATAAAGCACCAACAGCACCGATTGTAGATCTTTGAGCCTGCTCGACCATTGCCTCAATCCAGTCTGGGGTGATGACTTCTGTATCATTATTCAAAAACAGAAAGTAGTCACCTTTTGCTTTAGTCACGGCATAGTTATTAATGCTCGAATAATTGAAAGGTATGTTATAGTCATAACACTTAAAGCGATTGGGTTCTAAACATTTCCAAGCTGCGATTATTGCGGCTGTTTCTGGTTCATCACTACCATTGTCGATGATGATTACTTCGTAATTGGGATAGGTGCTTTTTTCAAAAATAGACTTCAGACAACGATCCAGAACATCACCCAAATTTCTCGTAGGTATAATGATGCTAACAAGTTTGTATTCTGTAATTTGATAGCGGATTGTATAAATCCCTGGAAATTCAGGATGACCAACAATTTTATTGGCTTTTTCTCCACGTCGTTCTAGTGCATCTGTCAGTGATTTGGTAGCAGCTTGTTCGGCGTAGGATTTGGCTTGATGATTGCCAGCAGTAGACTCTGAGTGGATTCTCCAGTGATAGAGAACTTTGGGGATGTGGAAAATTTTGTCCGTTTTCTCTGTAACTCTCAGAACTAAATCGTAATCCTGACTGCCTTCGTATCCAACTCGGAAACCACCTACTTGCTTGATTAGAGAATGGCGATAAACTCCTAAGTGACAAGTGTACATTCGAGAAAGCAAGGAATCAGGACACCAATCTGGTTTAAAAAATGGAGCGGTGCGTTTACCTTGTTCATTCAATTTATCTTCATCGGAATAAATCATGTCGGCTTCTGGATGCTGATTCAGGAAAACAGCCATTTCGTAAAGAGCTTCCCGTGCCAAGATATCATCATGATCTAACAAGGCAATAAATTCTCCACTTGCCACTTCCAAAGCTGAATTTGACGAAGCAGAAATATGCCCATTTTTACTTCTAAATACTACTTTGATTCTTTCATCCTTAGCAGCATAGTTCGCCAGAAGTTCTTTGATGTGGGGTTTTGTGGAAGCATCATCTGCAATACACAGTTCCCAGTTCGGATAAACTTGAGCCAGAACAGACTCGATCGCCTCTTGCAAAAGTTCTTTAGGAGTGTTATAAACTGGCATGACGATACTAATCAGAGGTCGATACTTCAACACCTTAACTTGTTCGTCCATCTGCCGGAAATCTTCAGGCTTAGGTGAATTTTCCTGCAGCCACAATTCGTAGATATCGGAACTACAGGGGATTCCTTGAAAGGTACCCTCGAAGTTATTTCTTTTCTGCAATAATTTGGCAAGCTGAAAGGACGCCTCGATCTCATCTGGCTTAATGTGAAGAGCCATTTGATAAAAAATAATTGCCTCTTGATACTCATGCCTTCTGACTAGAGCATTGGCTAGCTGGCAATATAATTGAGGAGCGTCTGGCTTAATTTCTAAAAGTTTGTGATATAGTTCGACATCATCTGGATTCCGATCAATAGTTTGGTAGTATAAGCTAAGAGCTTCCTTTGAATACAATCGACTTTGTTGTTGCAAAGCATCAGCCAACTTTTCATATACGCAAGGCAGTTCCGAATTTAACTGAATTGCACACCGATAAGCCCCGATCGCCTCCTCCCACCTCTCCAACTCCACTAAAGCTTCGCCCAAATTATAGTGAGACCAATGGAAGTCTGGATTTAGCTCGATCGCCTTTCCATACGCCACCGTCGCCGCCTCCCATTTCTCCTGCTTAATCAGACTATCCCCTAAATTGTTGTGCGACCAACAAAAATCAGGATTCAACTCAATAGCCAGACGATATGCAGCAACCGCCTCATCTAACCTTCCTTGTCCTTGCCAAATATCCCCCAATTTGTGGTGGACTTCCCACAAATTAGGCTGAAGCGCGATAGCTTTCTGATAAACTATTACTGCTTCATCCACCTCACCAGTTTTAACAAGAGTATCCCCTAAACTCTGATAAATTTCTGCTGAATTAGAATCTATATCTAAGGCTTTACGGTAGGAATAAATAGCTTTCTCGCACTCCCCCTTTTTAGCCAAAGCTTTCCCTAAGCTGTAGTGAGGTTTAGCAGAATTAAAATTAGCTCCCGTCCCGTAAGAATACTTGTCTCGCTTCCTCTCCTGTTCCCCAGATTCCGAGTCAACCTTTTTTAAGCTAACTAATTGAGGAGGTAAAACTTCACGATCTTGCTGCGATAATGCGGAGGAATCGGAATGATTCTTTACTGGAAATGCAATAATCTTGGATTGGTTGCTCATACGCTTTACCTGTGGTAAATTGAGATCACTAAATCAGTTGAATTTATTTTTCATCTACCTTGCGAGGTATCCGGAAAATTTCTAAGCTTTTGCTAGTTCAATGGCGCGGTTGTAAGCCTCGATCGCCTCATCAATCTCGCCTTTTTCTTGCAAAGCATCCCCTAACTTTTGGTGAACCTCCCAGATGTCCGGTTTCAATTCAATTGTTTTTTCATAACATCCGATCGCCTCATCCAACTGACCCCAACTGTCCAAAGCATCCCCCAAACTTTGATAAGCTTGAACCAAATTGGGATTTAACTCGATCGCTCTCCGATAACAGGCGATGGCATCTTCCCGCCTATCTAGACTTGCCCAAGCTTTCCCCAAACCGTAATGAGGTGCATCGAAGCTTGGGTTCAGATCGATCGCTTGTCGGTAAGCCGCGATCGCCTCTTCCCACTGTCCCCTAGCGCTCAAAACCTCTCCTAAATTGTGATAAGCATCCGCATAACTCGGCTGCAGCTGAATCGCCCGCCGATAACATGAAATAGCTCGCTCCAACTGACCCAGTTCTAACAAAGTGTTGCCCAGAGTAAAGTGTTCCTCAGGCTTGGCCCAATTGATATCGAGAGTCAGAGCTTCATACCAACATTCTGCCCGTGCTTGTGGCTGACCTGACTGCAAAAATACCCTCGCTAAATTTCGGTAAGCCGAGGCTAAATTAGGTTTAATTTTAATTGCTTGTTGGTAACAAGCAATTGACTTTTCCCAGTGTTTCTGCTGAGCGTAAAGGCTGCCTAAATTGGCATGAATTTCAGCAAAATCTGGATCGATTTCCAGAGCTTGAACGTACCAATACCTCGCCGCCTCTGCTTTTCCCATAGCTTGGGTAGCATTCCCCGCAATCTTGTAGGCAAATGCTGCATCCGGTTTGATTTCAATAGCTCGCTTGCACTCCCCGATCGCCTCTTCAAATTTCCCCTGGGCGTAATAAGCTTCGGCCTTTTTGATGTATGTTTCTGCACTGACAGAATTGACTATTGTCACAGGTTTGCCACTGTTATTACTACCGCTATCAACTGCAGATAATGTTAAACTTTCGGCAGATTTTGAATGACCGTTATTCAGATTGTTTGCTAGTGCTGCAGAACCGATCGCATCCCCAACTTCCACACCGGCAGCAGGTTTGTGAGTGTTTCGATCGCCCTTTACCCGCGTCGCAGGGGCAACAGTATCACTTGCTAGATGGTCGGCTACCAAACCGCTGTTGTTAAGTGCCGCAGCTTTCTCCAAACAGACAGCAGCTTCATGTAATTTTCCTTGCTTTTTTAACGCTATCGCCAGATTTTGGTAAGCAGCAGTTAAGTTTGGATTTAACTCCATCGCGCGGCGGTAACACGCGATCGCATAAGTAATTTGACCTTGCTTAAACAAAAGATTGCCCAATTTAAAATGCTGATCGGGCGATACCTTTTCCGGTTCCAAAGAATAAGCTTCGTACCAGCACTCGTTCGCCTCTTCCTGTTTTCCCTGCTGCCTCCACACCCTAGCCAAATTCCGGTAAGCTGGTGCTAAATTCGGTTGGATAGCAATCGCTCTTTGGTAGCAAGCAATTGCCGGCGATAGCTGTTTTCCCATAGCATACAAAGTGCCAAGATTTACGTAAATATCTGCCTCGTTAGAATTAATTTGGACGGCTTTTTTATAGCACTCGATCGCAGCTTCTGTATTCCCTTGCACTTGCAAAATCTTGCCCCACAGTTTGTAAGCAGCCACCGCATCGGGTTTGATTTCAATAGCTCGCTTGCACTCAGCAATAGCCGGCTCGAATTGTTTTTGAGCGTAATAAGATTCTGCCCGCTGAATGGAGTCATCAGCAGTTTCTAGTTGCCGAAAATCGGCCGTAAAACCGCTATCAACAACTGTCACAGCCGACCAAACCTCAGCCGAGTTTTGAGCCACAGGTGCATAATTTTCCGAAATGGCGCTCGTATTTAACTGTTGCGGTACAGCAGGAATTGTTGTCGGCTGCTGCAACTGTACGCGAAGTTTCTCAGCGGAGATTGCGGAATCGAGTTGCAGGGAATTAGCTGCGACATTTGCCTGCAAAGTAGATGCTTGGGGATTCTGAGGTAACTCAGATTTTGGATTCAAACTCACAACTACTGTCTTGAACAAATCCCCAAAAATGTTAGCAGGTCGTTCAATTATCTTTCGATAACTAGCAACTTCTTCCTGCACCTTTTTTTGAGCTTTGAGAGCACTTCCTAACTGTTGGTAAGCTTCGTTTGAATTGGGGTTTAACTCGATAGCATGGCAGTAGCAGCGTATAGCCTGCGTTACCCGATTCTGCCTCAAAAAATTATCGCCTAGATGAATGTGTTCTTCAGGAGTAGCCTTGGCAGGTTCCAGAGAATACGCTTTAAACCAGCACTCGTCAGCCTCCGATAGCTGCCCCATTTGCGTCCACACGCGAGCTAAATTTCGGTAAGTTGATGCTAAATTCGGTTGCAGGCAGATCGCTTTTTGGTAAAATGCGATCGCAGATTGCCACTGCTGTTCCTGAGCGTAAAGCGTCCCCAAATTAGTATAAGCTTCAGCAAAATCAGGGTCGAGTTCAATAGCCTTAGCGTAGCAATTTTTTGCCTCCTCTACCTTGCCTTGAGCTTGCCTAGCATTACCCCAAATTTTATAAGCCCTCGCATCGGGTTTAACTTGAATAACTCGCTGGCAAGCCGCCGCCGCCTGCTCGAATTTTCTTTGACTATAAAATGCTTCTGCACCTTGAATGTAGACTTCTATATCGTCAGCTTTGAAGGCTAAAGCACCTTGACTACTATTGGTTTTTGGCTCTTTGATTTGAGCAGAATTGGCTTTTTGATAACAGATTAAAGCCCGCTCCCAATTTTTTTCTTGGGTGTACAGAGTAGCAAGATTAGTATAAACTTCTGCAAAATCAGGCTGAATTTCCAGAGCTTTCACGTACCAATCCTTTGCCTTGGCTAAGTTACCTTGTACTTGACTGATCTTGCCCAAGGTTGTGTAAGCTGGTGCAAAATCAGGTTTCTGCTTCAGGGCTTGCTCGCAAGCAGCTACAGCATCGCTTAACTTGCCTTGTTCTAAATAAAATTCTGCCCTTTTTTGGAAATAATCTGCTGATTCTTGATTCATGATTGGGGTGGTTTTTTTAGGGTTTTCAAGAAATATTAAATTTGGGGTATTTTGTGAAGTAAATAGATTAGTTTCTTCCAGAATTTTTTGGAGAGAGTTCAAATTAACTAAAATATCTTCAGTCAATGGGTTTTGATACATTAACTGTCGAATTGGGTAACAATTAAAAGTTTCTCCTATTACATAATAATGTGGAAGATTTAGCTGCTGAGAGATCGCCCAATAGTATTGCCTGATATAATTGGGAGAGACTAGCTCAATTACTTTTGTTCCTGCACCACAAAAGATAATATTTGTCAGACCGCTGCCGTGAGGCGCTACGATAGCTTTGGCACGAGAAAATAAGGCTATTTGCTCCTCCAAAGTCATAGATTCTAGTAGCACTGAGACAAAGCCAAATCTGCTTAAAAATTCGATTACCTGTTCTTCATTGATGACTCGGCGATAGCTGGATTTGCTGCGGCTGACATAGATGCGTTCTGGATAAAGATATTTGCGATCGTCTGGCTCGCTTAGCTGTGTACCTTTAGGGAGAAAAATGTTCGCACTACAGAGCTTTTGAAATTTTTGATTTAAAAAAACTCGTCTCAAAAACTCAAGCCCCTGCGGCGACAGCCAGCCCAAATATCCGGAAAAAGAGGGAACAATTAATTGTTTGGCTTGAATATAAGGATGGCGATCGCTCTCTATAATTTTATATTCAGGAATTCCTAATGCTTTCAGGGTTTCTCGCTGAAAAGGCTGCTGGCAGCTATTAACCAAAAACCGATCTATCTCTTCCAGATTTATCCCCCAACGCTGCAGAACTTCTATGCGGGGCAAAATATCCACCATCCAGTGAAAATAGACATTGCCCGAAAGTCCAGCCAATACCGCCACCGTACCGTCTATCTTTTCTAAAGGTGGCA
Source organism: Microcoleus sp. B3-A4 (assembly GCF_036705385.1). NCBI lineage: Bacteria > Bacillati > Cyanobacteriota > Cyanophyceae > Oscillatoriales > Microcoleaceae > Microcoleus > Microcoleus sp. B3-A4. The sequence goes on from NZ_JAUBUI010000060.1 coordinate 15,554, forward strand.
ATTCTTCCGGTTTTAAATTTAGAAACCTGTGCTGAGTAGAATATTTATTTTCGCATCCCGGCAACTCTCCCGGATATTCGCGGGAAAGTTCGGGTAAAAGGCGATCGCCAGAATCGATAATAGCAATAGCATTGCAAATCATCCAAGAATTTTTCTGCGGTACAATCCAAGCCCGCCCGTTTGGGAGCGAAGTAACAAACGTTTCCGGCGACTCAAAAGCAGTCTCTCCCTGCTGGGCACAAGAATATACGCCATTACCTAAATGCACCGGCTCAAACTGTCTGAAAATCCGCTTGAGACACCGCTGACAATCTAAGCCCTGACATTCCGATTTTGGCTTTTGATTCCCGTCAATAAGGGAGGGGTGGTTAATTGTTTCAACACCAGAGTCAGACAGGGGTTGAAACCCTTGGCGGGCTACGGGAGAATGAATCAACTCCTGCTGTTTTTTCAATACAGCCTGCAACTGTTCGGAAACCTCCGAGCGATCGCCCGCCATTACCAGCACCAGGTGGTAAACTACAATCGCTGCCGAAAATCGTTTTTGCTGACTCAAACAATCAGCCAGCCGCAAGTAAATATCCGCATTCTTAGGTTGAATTTGTAAAGCTTTTTGATAATAGCTTTCCGCTTGTTCGTACCCGCCGTACTCGAATAAGGCGTTTCCCAAATGGATGTAAGTCTCTGCTAAATCGAGGAGCAATGATGAAGGATGAAGCAGATTGTTAGCAAGACTAGAAATGGCGCAACCAGAGCCGTCTTTTCCTTGAAGTTGCTTCAGAAATCGGACACAGGCTATTTGAGAGCGCTCGAGTTCATTAAGTTCTTGTACGGAAGTCAACCCCATCTCTACTTGGCAGCAAAAACCCTCAACAAACTGGCTTTGCAGAGCAATCGCCTTTTGCCAACATAGCATTGCCTCAGCTAATTTGCCTTGTGCCATCAAAGAAAAAGCCCGATCGCCGTATGCCGAAACCAGCAGATCGGGATCTTTGCTAATTACTAACTCAAAACATTCTATTGCAAAAGTATGCAGCCCCAATCTTTGGAATGCTTTCCCCAAATTGTAACGGGCCTTGACTAATTCTGGCTGCAACTCGATCGCGCGGCGGCAAAGGGCGATCGCTTCCTCTGGCTTCCCCAGTTGTAACTGAGCAATACCTAAATTATTGTACAGACCAGCATCATCCGGAGCCACAGCTATTCCCGCTTGAAAAACCACAATTGCTTCGTCAACTTTGCCCTCCTGCATCAGAATGCAGCCCCAATTGTTATAGGCATTTATCGCGTAGGATAAAAGAGCTGGTTGAGAGCTTTTTTTCCAGCAAGATATCGCTTGCTGGTAACTGTAAATCGCTGCTTCTATTCTGAGTTGCTGGTGAACGGCAACGCCGATATTGTAGAGAGCTTTAACGTCATCTGGATTGACAGCCAGTGCCTGCCTGTAGCTGCCAATCGCCCCTGTAAAATCCCCCTGCTCTTGCAGAACTCTACCCAAATTGTGCTGCAATTCGGGGGTGTTTTTTCCGAGAGCCAGTGCCTGCTGGTAGTGAAAAGCAGCATCTTCTATCTTTCCCGCGCGATCGCACAGCCAACCCATTTTGGCAAAAGCATCTACTAAATTGGAATTGTGTTCCTTCCCTTGGGTGCTGAGCATACTTAATTAAATTAGTGATTTTAAAAGGTAAATTGCAACCGCTAGCCGTAGACATCACGGGTTCAAGTTATTAACAAGCTTTCTAAGTTTTGAAGCTTGATCGCTGATTTTTTTGTGAGCTTTGAGCCAGCCGATAATGTTTCAATTATATTAATGATAGATCCACCCTAAATCGGGATAAACTTTAAATTATTTCAAAGTTATTCGACCCAAGATTTAGGTTATTACCTACTTGAGCCACGATCGATATTTGACCGTTTTGATTGCGGTAGTACAGCGAACCGTCAACCGGGTTGTAGATCAGATTAGCCGCGCCTGCAGCCCCAGGAGTATTGGGATTGAAATTGGGGTCGGTAATAAATTGGTTGCCAGTTAGATTGCCCGGTATTAAAGCATTAAACACAGCTTTGTCAAGCTGAATTTTATCTTCTGTAGGATTAAAGTCGGTAAGAGTATCCATATTATCTATGCCGAGGAACTCGAAGCGGAACGTATCCGCCCCCGCACCACCTGTTAGGGTGTCATTTCCTCTGTCGCCAGAAACAAGGTCGTTACCAGCATCACCCATAACGATGTCATTGCCTTTACCGCCGTACAACATATCGTTGCCATCGCCGCCTCTGACAGTATCATTTCCTAAGTTGCCACTTACGAAGTCGTTGCCAGCGCCGCCAAATAGCCAGTCATCGCCTTTACCGCCGAAGAGAGAGTCGTTGCCCTCGCCACCGACGACGACATCCTGGCCCTTGCCTCCAAAAAGGGTATCGTTGCCTTGACCGCCGTCGAGGAAGTCATTACCACGATCGCCAGAAAGGATGTCATCGCCGTCGTCGCCATAAAGAACGTCATCGCATTTACCGCCGAACACCGTATCGTTGCCAGCGCCTGCTCTAACATAATCATTTCCCTGGTTGCCTTCGATATAGTCGTTGCCGTCGCCGCCGTCGAGGATGTCGTTGCCGCGATCGCCGTAAAGGACATCATTGCCAGCATTGCCCTCAACGATGTCATTGCCTTTACCGCCCATGACAGTATCATCGTCCTCGCCCCCAGAGAGAGTATCTTCTCCCTGGTTGCCTTGGATGACATCACTGCCACCGCCTCCACCGACTAGATCGTTACCTTCTAGAGCAGCCAATTCTTCATCTTGGTTACTGCCATAGGCAATGTCGTCCACAGCAGTGAGGGTTAGTTGCGGGATACCGGGTCTAGTGGTGGGCCTGGGTTGACCGTTGGAGCCTATGATAATCAAACCATCACAGTCATCTGAGCCTGTACTGGGTGGTGGACTAGGAATTACGATTTGAGACATGGTAAATCCTTTGTTGAGGATAGTGATTTATGTGCAGATACTGCACCCTAGCGAGATGACCAACCAGCTAAAGAAAGCAATCAATCAAGCTTTTAAGCAAATCAACCTAGAAATCGCAACTGATTGACAGGCCGATCGACGAGCGGTCAAGTTGTTGCCTGTCTGTTGGATCGTCCTGTTAACCCAACTATTAAGACAGCGTTCTGTCCAACGCTTAAGGGTTGAGTGGGATTTGTTACATCGGACATAGCCTGTCATCTCGAATCGGGGAATATTTATCGAGAGCCTTTATCTCTCTGGTGATACTTACTCGCTACAATCCTGATGTCCGGAATGGTTGTATGTGAAATTAGTCAAAAAATGCAAATTATTTATTTATTTTTTATATTAAGAAAAAAATACTTACGCAACCATAAACTATTTAACTATCCAGAACTATTGGCTTCACAATTTATAGCAAGTCCTGGTTATAAATCCCTGCTAACCCTCGGTGGGAACTTTTTCTCAACAAAGGAAGTCTGAGCATATATAAACTCAGAAATAAAGGGGTTATTTAAGTCGGATTTTGTCTCACTACAGACTGCTCAAAACTCTTTTCGGTGAACCAGAGTTGCACTAGCTTGGTCTGTCGGAACTAGCAAGACTTCGCTAATATTGACGTGGGGCGCTCGCGTCGCGCAAAAATACACGACATCGCCTACATCGTCAGCAGTCAGAGGTGTCAATCCTTGATAGACATTTTTGGCTTTTTCTGCATCGCCGTGAAACCGGACATTGCTAAATTCTGTTTCCACCAAACCCGGCTCTATTTCCGTCACGCGCACGGGTGTTCCCAAAAGGTCTTGTTTTAACCCTTCGGAAATAGCTCTCACTGCTGCTTTGGAAGCGCAATAAACATTACCTTTCGGATAAGCTTGGCGGCCTGCTATGGAGCCGATATTCACTACGTGACCGCGGCCTCGGTTTACCATTCCCGGCACGATCGCGCGAGTCATGTAAAGCAAGCCTTTAACATTGGTATCAATCATTTCTTCCCAATCTTGGAAGTTGCCTTCGTGCAGTTTGTCTAAACCACGGCTCAATCCCGCATTGTTAATCAGAATATCGATGCTTTTCCAGGCATCGGGAAGCGCAGCTATCGCCGATTCCACTTGCGGGCGATCGCGCACGTCCAATTCTAGCAAATAAATCTCCTTCCCCGACGCGATAGATTTTGTTTCTACAAGTTCGTTTGCCAGTCTATCGAGCTTTTCAAGGCGGCGGGCTGCTAAAATTAGTTTGGCTCCTCCTTTGGCGAATAGCTTGGCACAGGCTGCTCCGATACCGCTGCTGGCGCCTGTAATGAAAACAATTTGGTTTTGGATAGAAATCATTTTTTGTCAGTTGTTAGTTGACTGTTGGCTGTTGACTGTTTTTTGACTGTTGACTGTTGACTGTCGTCATTGGTTATTTGTTAGTTTTTTTATTTGTTAGTTGTTATTTGCTATAGCCTTTATCGCTATATAGCCATCCTAAATCATGTGTGAATTTCTTACTCCCTCCCCTTGATAAGGGGAGGGTTGGGGTGGGGTCAAAAATTTACGACTCATTTAGGATTGCTATAGTGAGGTATGTTTAATTCCTTTAATCAGATTTTTTATCTTCAAATATGTACCTCGTGTGACTAATAACCGCTATACAACTTACTAATCACCAATCACCCATGCCCCATGCCCCATGCCCCATGCCCCATGCTCCATGCCCATAACACCTATTTTATTACTTGACAACCCGCAATCGCACACTAACTGTTGCAATTCCACCTTGTCGCATTAAAACTGCTGAAACCCACCGATTTTCGGGCGTAGCCGGAGCTTTACCTACTTTGAAAATTCCCCCGGAATTTAGCAACTCCAGCTCGACTTCTGAGGGATTAAAAAAGGTTTTTTCGGTAATGGGTTCCTCCAAAACAGTCCCTATTAAAATATCATCGCCGATCGGCTCTCGCACAATGGCATCAAAATGGTACTCTTCGCCCACCTTAACTTGATCCGGGAAATTCACTTGAATTGTGGGAGGATTTTGCCCCGAACTAAGCTGAGTTTGTTCTGCTAAAATCTCTTGACTAACTATTTTTTCACCTTCAAAGCGCTGCTGGGAACGGATGGTAGCTTTGAGAGTTAATTCTCTGCCATCCTTTTTTTGAGTGCCGGCAATTGTAGTTAGGGTTTCTGCGAGAATCGCGCTACCTTCGGTTTTCCAAGATTTGATCTCGGTGCGGTAATTTAAACTCGGATATCGAGCCCAGAGTTGGGTGAGGGCTTTTTCCATGCTTTGGCTGTTTAAGCCGTCAGAATGAGTGAAATTCTGGCTGTAAAATCCCATGACTGCTTTGACATCGCGCCGGTTGGCCGCTGCGTCAATTTCGGTTAGCACTTTTGTGAGTGGGGCAGGCGCATTTGCAGGGGTTTGGGCGATCGTTCGGGGAGTCGCCGCGATCGCACCGATCGCTCTTGCCGCACTAGGATGCAGCACGCCAGCACTTAGCACTGTTAAACATAACAACATTTGAGCGATCGACTGCCCGCAGTTAAAGCCAAAAACGATCGCGCGATCGGCTTTTTCGTCCCGACGGCTGGAAAAATACTGAGATGCACTTGGCACTAAATTCAAAAAATTACGCATTAGATGATAATTTGGTTATTTGTCAGGGGTCGTAGCTTGGGCAACTGTTCGCCTGCAACGAAAACTGACAACGGAAGCAGGGACACGGCACAATCTAATTTTAGATGGCTGATTCAAAATTGGCTGAAACTGCCGGAATAATAAGCATAATAATCTAAAACCTCAAATATAAAATTGATCGACCTGTGGAACTTGTACTTGTAAAAAAAGAAACAAATACCTTGACAAAAGCCCCCCTCCGGTTGTTGGTTGCAGCTAGCGGCACTGGTGGACATTTATTTCCCGCGATCGCCACCGCTGGGCAGTTGAACGACTGTCAGATCGAATGGCTAGGAGTCCCAGACCGCATGGAAACCCAGTTAGTTTCATCCCTTTACCCCCTCCACACGATCGCCGTTGAAGGCTTTCAGCAGGGATTTGGGCTCGGTACACTGCGAATTTTGGGCGGACTCGCCGGATCGGTCCTTCAGGTGCGGAAGTTGCTCAAAGCGGGAAATTTTCAGGGAGTCTTTACTACCGGCGGTTACATCGCAGCACCGGCAATTCTGGCGGCCCGGTCTTTGGGTTTGCCGGTGATTCTCCACGAATCTAATGCAATTCCCGGGAAGGTGACGCGCTGGTTTAGTCCTCTGTGCACTGCTGTGGCGATCGGATTTGAAGCAGCAGCCCAGCATTTACCCCGCGCGAAAACCGTGGTTGCTGGTACGCCGGTGCGATCGCAATTCCTGACTCGCCAACCTCTAAATTTGCCAATTCCTGACAGCGTACCTGTAATTTTAGTCATGGGCGGCTCTCAAGGTGCTGTCTCAGTCAATCAGTTAGTGCGGCAGTGCGCTCCTGCTTGGTTTGATGCGGGTGCTTGGGTAGTTCACCTCACCGGAAATAATGACCCGGATGCTGAGAGTTTGAAACACGAGCAATATTTGTCTATGCCATTTTACGACAATGTGGCGAGTTTGTTGCAGCGAGCAAATTTAGCAATTAGTCGATCGGGCGCGAGTGCTCTGACAGAATTAGCAGTGACGGGAGTACCTTCTATTTTAATTCCTTTTCCTCACGCCGCTGACGACCACCAAAGATTTAATGCGGAAGTATTTGCTAAAGCCGGCGCCGCCGTGGTATTCCGTCAAAGCGAACTGACAGCAGATGTGTTGCAAAGCAAAGTGTTGTATTTGTTAAGAGATTCCGACTATTTGGAAAAAATGTCTCAAGCAGCTTCTGAATTAGCAGTGAGAGACAGTACAGAACGTTTGGCTAATTTGGTCAAAGAATTGGTGGTGAGGTGATATTTTTTAGCGGTTTTAACCGCAGATGAAGGCAGATGAACGCAGATGAACGCAGATGAAGGCGGATGTTTTACACGATATGGGACTGGATGAATTTAACTACTGATTCTAATCCTTCTTGGGTCTTCAAGTTAGTAAAAACAAAAGGTTTATCGCCTCGCATTTTTTTAGCGTCTCGTTCCATCACGCCTAAATCTGCTCCTACATAAGGTGCGAGGTCTGTTTTATTAATTACCAACATATCAGATTTAGTAATTCCTGGCCCGCCTTTGCGCGGAATTTTATCGCCCGCAGCGACATCGATTACGTAAATTGTTAAATCTACTAACTCCGGGCTAAAAGTTGCCGCCAAGTTATCGCCGCCGCTTTCTACAAACACTAAATCTAAATCATTGAATTTGTGCTCTAACTCTTCTATAGCTACTAAGTTAATGGAAGCATCTTCGCGGATGGCTGTGTGGGGACAGCCTCCCGTTTCTACGCCCAAAATTCGATCGCTCTCCAAAGCTTGACTGCGAACCAAAAACTGGGCATCTTCCTGAGTATAGATATCATTAGTAACAACCGCAATCTGGTATTGCTGCCGCAGCGCCTTGCACAAAGCATCCAGTAAAGCAGTTTTTCCCGAACCAACAGGCCCAGCAATTCCTACACGAAAAGCACCCATAGCGATTTTAAATTTTAGATTTTAGATTTTCTGATTTTCAACTCCGAAATAACCGAGTGTACTGAGTTTCGTGCGCCATACTAGCTAGGGCTAACCCCCAACTGCAACTAGCAATATCATCATCTTCTAATTTTAAAACTTCTTGGGCCGTACAGCTAATTTGAGACTGCAAATCTAACAGTAACTGTTGACCGGCTGTTTGACCCAGGGGAATCAGTTTCACGCCCGCACTCGCCAAATTGGCAGCCCAACTGTACAAATATCCTAACACGGCGGCTTCCTCTTCTATCTGCCAGTTGGCGGCGGCAATGCCAAAGCCGATCGTAAAATTGCACGGATTGCCGCCAAATTCCACCAAATCTTTTACACTTGTTGTTAACCCAGAAGAAACGGGCGATTCCCTGCGGGATAGCTTCGCTTCACGCAAATCGAGCAGCAACCTGACCAAAGTCCGCCCCATTTGCCAACTTTGCAAGCGCAACTCTTCTGTTTCCTTAGTAGCAGTCGCCCAAGCATTCCAGTAATTCAAAGCTGTCAAATCCCCTATCTGTGCCGCCCTCAAAGCCCTTACCACCACAGCGGCTTCTACTCGCACAGCCCCGAATTGCAGCGAATTTTCTAACCAATTTCTCAAAGTAATCTCGCTGTCGATCGCACCGGTTTCTACCAGACTTTCGATTCCCTCAGAATAACTATAAGCTCCCACAGGTGCAAAAGCTAGCTGTAACAAACATAAAAGTTGATTGTTCACTGTTGACTGTTGACTGTTGACTGTTGACTTCTTGCTTCTTGAATGGCCGAAAGCAATTTAGTTATAAGCCCTCGGGTTCATCGGTGGGAGTAAATCTAAAATCTAAAATCTAAAATCTAAAATCTAAAATCTAATGGCTGTGCCCGTAAGCGCCCATTTCGGGTTGAAACGGCACTATTTCCTCTGTTACTTCCAAACCCATTTTTTCAAGCATTCCGTGCAACACAGAGTCGGGAGAAAGTCTTAAATAATTATCGGCAATTTCTACAGCTACGTGGCGGTTTCCTAAATGATAAGCCGCCCGCATCAGTAGCAGCGGACTTGATGCCCGCGCTGTCAGCACCGGTTCGGGTTTTGCACTTACCAGTACCAAACAGCTACCGTCTTCCGACTGCAATAAATCTCGATCGCGCAATACCGTACCTCTGGGCAAACTCAGGTGCAGCCTTTCCCCCGTATTCGTCTCGAATCCGTGACGGCTGCGAGTGCGATCGTCTGCGGTCATTTGTAAGGTAAAGCTGACAATAGCATCGGGATTTGCAGGTAAATGTTTTGTGAAGGTTAGCATTTTTATATTCTATTCCTCAGAGCAATTCACTTGAACTTGAGTTTTTGAGGAATATCTTTTTTATAGCCGAAGGAATAAGGAAGACTGAAGTTCCAATCTTCAGCTCATCTTTCAGAACTTAAAAACGTCTTAATCGTGTTGGCGATCGCTATATCTCATTGCGATTTACAGCAAGTTGAAAAATATTCATCTCTCTGACCGCTCCCGTTCTGGCGTTAACACCAAATTTATGTTATTTTGTCAAGCACTTGATCGCAGACGAGCGCTTTTTTTTCAAAAAATTTTGCCTACCGTCTAGGAACTCGAACAATTTAAATCTCCAATATATTGTTGGGGGGAGGTAGCGGTTAAGCATCCTGCCTGCCCTTAACAAGCTTTTATGGAGAAGTCTAATACGAACGGGAGAGGAAGAAAGACTCAAACCATCAAGCTTATTGATTGCCCGCTTGTTGCAGTCGCAGGAGCTCGGCTTGAATTCGCTGTTTGACTGCCGGATCCGCTTGCTGGAGCAAAGTAAGCTGGTTGAAGCGACTAACTGTCAAACCATTAGTTTCGATAACTTTTTTAGCTTGTTGGCAGTAATTCACCGCGATGCCGCGAACACTTCCAGACAACCTATTAATTTGCTGAGTTTCGTTGCACACGACTCTGGGAACCGAGCCCCCAGCCATTCCTTTAATTTCGTTCAAAGCTTCCACCCGTCTGGGTTCTATTGCCAACACAGCACGAGCGTAGCTAGTAATTTCCTCGCTGCTAATCTCTTGAGCTTGGGCAGCAGCTCCGAAAACGAGGTTTGGGGATTGTGTGTACAAACCGGGCGCCCATCCGCTAGCTAAAGCTGCTGCAGAAAAGATGCCAAGCAACAGCGATTGTCGCAGCATCCGGTTTATGCCAAATTTAGAGGTGTTTATTGAGGTGTTCATGGTCGTCGGTGATTGATTGCGTGTAGATAAAAATGACACAGCGCTTGGAGGCTCAATCTTTTTGAATAATGTGGTGGCTAAAAAGTTCCTGCCGTTGGCAACTATTTTGAATTCCAGCAGGATGGTTGGGGAGTTGTTACGACGATCGGCTTTTTAGCAAATTCAATAATTTCATTCATTATAACATCTGTGGGAAGTTGACAAAACCCTTACTTTAGAGGGTAATTTTAATTACAGAGCGTTCGGGAATTGCCTCTGCCAATAATTCTCAAAGCGCCAATCTTAAATAATTCTAAAAATTCTTGACAAATTACTCGCATTATTTAGTCTAATCCAGGTACGCGCGAGCGAAGCTATCCCGAATGCGCGTGCCTTCGGTGAAGGGTAGGAAATCGCCTGCAAAGCAAGGTCAAAATTAAGAGTAATCGCACTCATCAATTCCCGCGATAATTTATTTAATGTTAGGCTGTGGCTCATTTGTCAATCGAGAAAATCCCCCGCTGGTTTGGCAGCTAACGCAGCCAGAGCCGGAACAAAAATCCTGTTTTACTACCCGAAGATAGAGACAGCAGCAGGGAACTAGACATTAAAATCTTATTATCAAAATGCGCGCTATCTGTTTTTGGCAGTCAACGCCCAGACCTTCGATTCCAGCTCTCGCTACCTCCTGTTTGGGGCTGTGAAAACTTGTCTGGGAGTTACCCAGAAACCGGGTTTTTCTACGCAATAAAATCGTTACAGCCACCAGCAAGAGCAGACAAACTCGGAAAGCTGGAATTTTTGGATGTCAGTTTTAGGGCCCTCTAGATCCCAGACAGCATATTTTGGCAAGCCTTATCGCAGCAATTTAACAATTATTAATTACCCATTGCCCATGAAAAGTCAAAAAGAAATTTGGCGAGTTATCCTCGCAGTAGCTATGAGTATTGTAGGCGTGCTGCACTTTGCAGTGCCGACACCTTTTATCCGAATCGTCCCGCCCCAGCTTCCTTACCCAGAAGCCTTGGTTTATATCAGCGGTTTTTTCGAGATTTTGGGTGGCATTGGGCTGTTAGTTCCTCCTGTCAGCAGGGCGGCGGCATGGGGATTAATTGCCTTGTTTATTGCCGTGTTTCCCGCTAATATCAATCAAGCCGTCAACAACATTCCGATAGAAGGGATTCCCCACAACCAATTACTGTATTGGTTCAGGCTGCCTTTTCAAGCTGTCTTCATTGCTTGGGCCTGGGTTTATACTCAGCCAGATGAAGGTAAACCGCGGGCTTCTCTAGTTCCAGATAAAACAGAAAACGCCCAATGAAGCAGTTCGACTACTCTTTGGATTTTAAGAACATCGACTTTCGACTGCACCCGGAACTTTATTGTGTAGGGAAGGGAGAACAGGGAGTGCTGTTGGTGGAACCCTACAAGGGAGAAATTCTGCCTTTTTGGAGATTTAAGACTCCTGAAATTGCCAGGGAGTCCAGTAGCAAAATTTATTCCTTGTTTTTAGACTATCTCGATCGCGAAGATTTTGTGGGAGCCGACATGGCCCGCAAGTTCTTGCAGATGGGGTATACTCGATCGCGTCGCTACGCCAACCACAAAAGCGGTCGAAAATACCAGCAAAACCCTCAGAAGCTGAAGTCTGTTGCAGAGCAAACCGCTGCTCGAAAAGATATTTTGCCGCTACAAGCAGATCCGGTGAAAGCAGAATCCGCCGCCATTTTTCAAGAAAAATGGATGCTGGCCAAAATCAACGAGAAATATCTCGAGCTTTTAGCCAGACACCGGCAGATGTACGAATCTTATTTAGTCAACGCTGAGGATTGACATACATTTACAAAAACTCAGAACTTACACTTTAGCCCCGTCGGCAGCAGTGTAGTTGTGCTTGCCTATCTGGGCCCCACCTATTTGCGTGGCCCTACTATTTACTCGTCATCTTCTTCTATTTGCCACTGCCGCCAAATTTCAAACGCATTAAAGCCCCTGTATTGCAGGTAATTCAAGATTTTGCCCTTGGTTTTCGGCTCTGCTTTATCCCAAGTATCGATCTTGTATTTCCGCATGACTTTGGCTTTTAATGCGGCCAGTTTTTCTGCTTCGGAGTCCTGATTTTCGGCAATTTCTTCTTCCCAGACTTGCTCGAACAAATCGTTGGTAATTCCTTTTTGCAGGCACTTGCGCTTGATGGCCGACTTCCCGTATTTGCCTGCTGCAGAGGCGATCGAGTTTGCCACCAAGCGAGTGTCGGACTGATAGCCGCGGTCTTGAATTTGCGCGATCGCCTCCAATATTTCCTCATTGCCAAAACCTTTCTCTTGCCCCTTTTTGCGAAGTTCAGAGGCACTGTAGTCTTTGCGGGACAAGAGAAAATAGAAATAGTCAAGACAGCTCATCAGTTAAATCGAAGGGTGGCGCGCAAATACTCGTGTAGCGAATGCCAAATCCAGTCGCCTTGCTATCGGCTGACTGCCTCGCGATCGCGTCTATTCTTCTGTATCCTCCTCTTCATCATCCAATTCCACATCCGGTCTGTCCACATCGATCTGAATCAAGCGAATGTGCTTGTATCCGAGCTTAATTTCAAACTCGTCTCCCGGCTTTAATCCCATTTCTTGGGTATAATTTGCCCCGATCACGATCGAACCATTCTTGTGAACGCTAGCTCGATAACTCGCTTCTCGCCCGCGTCCGTCTGCTTTCGACTTCTCTAGCTCAATGCCCTTAGCAGCTAACACTGCATCGTAAAACTCAGCCAGATTAATCCGGGTTTCTCCACTTTTGCTGACAGTGAAGTAGCCGCAAAGCTTTGCAAGTTCTCTGCGCGGCAAATCACTGCCTTTGATTTTTTGAAGCAGACCTTTTCCTGTTAAGGGTGCTGTAGCTGTTTCTGCCATTGACCGTACCTCGCTTATTGGACTTTACTTATATCAATTACAACACATTAGATTAACTTTGTTTCACTGTCAATACTAATAATTCTGAATATTAAGATTCTGGATAAATTTTTGCCGCCTCAAGACCGGGGGTGCAAGTAAGGATGCTCGAAGGGCGATCAATTTGCTCCTCGCAGCCCAAATGCTTGTGTAAGCCTCGGAGCGATCGCGCGGGGAATTATTGTCGCAAATTAAATGCTTTACTTTGTTACAGTAAAGTCTGTTCCCTGCATTCACCAATCCCCGATCGAGTCTGCGGTCAAGGTAAAAACAAGACAGCCATGAATCGAAATACCTAGAGCGCGGCCGCTGCAAATCTGCCGACAGCATTTACCCGCCGGAGTTAACTTTTACCTCAACAAGGGGAGCCAGCACTTGTTCTGGATGCCCCTGCCAGCTACTTGCAAAATCACTTTACAAAAAGAATCCAACTGTAGGCCCGTGCTCCAAACCCTTATGGAATAAGTCATTCCCAATTCTTCAATCTAAAATCTAAAATCTAAAATCCAAAATAGTATAAACCCTATTTTTCGGGCGGGAAATCCCCTCAAAACCCCAAATACCAACGAGCAATCTTCTATTAAGGTGTTGGGCATATAACTTGCACAGAACGCAGTCTGGGGAAGGCAATCCGGTAAAAATTGAAGGAAATTTCACCTCTTCGGTGAACGGGTTTAACCTAAAACCCGACTCAATGGGCGCGGTGGGAGAAACATCCGGCCGCCACTAAGAGGGGAATAGTTTTGATCGGGCGAGATTGCTTCGCGAGTCTTAACACTTCGCCACGAATCAGTAGATGTCTAGCGGGAACTCGGAAAAATCTTCCTCCTCCGGCCACAAGCCAGAGAATTTGAGGTTATTTCCACAGGGGAATTGAAAAAGACCGAGTTAAATGCACAACTGCTTAAATGTTTGATGCACTACAAATTAGCAGCGGTTCCCGACATGGAGTTTCGATGGAAATGTCTTGGTTTCCACTCGTTGCCTGTAAACTGCCAGACTCTCAAAATTTATGCACCAACTGGAGGGGCGCGTCAAACTCACAGCCGCTTCCATACTTAATTATTGTGAAATATACCAACCGCACTGACGGTGAGGACGTTCTTAATTGTTGCTACTGTGGCTTTTATTGTCTTGTGCCGAATGGCGAGTGTTCCTGCTGCCGAATCAGCCCGCCCAAAAACGCATACAAGCCACCGACTCCTGTCGTGGATAGAGCAAAATTTTAGACTCTTGTTCAAGCTTCCAGATTCATCTGTGGAGTAAATCTAAAATCTCAAATCCTTCGGCTCCGAGCTCAAGCCGAAGTCGAAAATCTACAATCAACTGACGAATTCTATATCAAGCAGTCCCGGACTTACTCTCTCGACGAGAAACCCGGTTTCTTCCTAGATGCTTGGTTGCGCTGCTGCTTATTTTCGGTAAAAACCGGCTTGATGAAGGTAAGTCCGAGATTCGATCGAGCAGCATACTTTCGATCGCTTTTCCAGCGAAAGCCGATCGCGAACGGCCAGCAAAAACCACACCCAGTTTGGAGCCAGGCCAAGAGGGTGTAAATTCCGCATCGCAGTGGGCGATCGCTTTTAGTGACGTTCTTGCAAGTAATTTTGCGACAGGGGAGTCCGTACCGCGGGCAGTAACTCTTCAGGTTTCGTGTCTCGCTGGTGCGAGTAGCGCCACCCAAAAAAGCCAGCACTCAAAGTAACGGGCAATAAGCAAAGCATTAGGGCGACAGATTTTTTCAACCCCGGTTTTTTTAACGGTTTCTGGGTGGGTGCAGCGGCGCGAGTTGCTTGGATCGCCGAAGACTCAGAATTAGGAATAGAGGACGGCGAAGCCGTCGGTGAGTTCGGTGAATTAGTAGCATCGAATCGATCGTTCTGGTGAACCCAATCCCTGCGATCTTTTAATTGGTCGGGAAAGTATTCCCAGACTTCGCCGTCAGAAGTGTCTGACTCATGCGATCGATTGGCTGGGATTGGGGAGTATTGGGCGATCGCCGAGAGTGAAGGTGGCGCACTCCATTCTGTACCCGCCAGAGCCGGCTGCGTTCCCGACGCGATTATTTGCACCCGAGACCCGGATGTCGCGCTGTGGGCTGGGCCACCGATCAGATAGCCGTCAAAGTCCGGGTGCTGGTAGAGAATGGGCAAAGCCCAGTATAGCTGGTGAGAACCGTAGGCAGAAATTAGCCCAGCTCTGGCCCGGCTCAGGCTCAGATCGACTGGATAGCCTTGATTGAGGTTGCGGTAAAACAACCGCGTCAGAGTTAGGGCTACATCGTCGGGGATGCTTTCTGCCATTGCTAGCACTGCCGGAATGCCCCGCTTCACTAGAGCTTCGGTTAAGTTCCGTTCCGGGCTGTCGTCCGCGAGGTCTGAGGGATCGCCGTAGGCGCCGCGGCAGGAGTTGAACACGGCCATCTGAATACCGTTGTTAACAAGCAATCCAGCTAAGTCGTCGCCACTCAAGGTTTCGGTTAAGCCAGTCCGGCTGCTGACTAGGTAGAGTTCGCCACCTCTGGAACCTAAGTTGCTGTGGCCTGCGTAGTGCAGGACTTGGTAGTGTCCTTGTTCTAGGGCTTGGGTAAGTTGTTCTCGATCGGGCTGTTCGAGAATAGTCAGTTGAATTTCCGGAGAATGCGGGCTGTTTTTGAGAGGATTGGCGGTACGGTTTTGGAGTTCTTGTTGCAGGTGGAGCACTTCTCGCTTGAGCTGCAAGCTGTCTCGATCGCTCGGAGAGGCGATCGCCATTAAAATTTTTAGTGGCCCGCTACTAGGCACTATCCGGGTTTGTTTGAACAAACTTGTACCTGGTTGGTAGCGAGAAAACACGACATCGGTGCCGGTTGCCAAAGGGCGATCGCCGGCGTGCAGAACTTCCCACGGCAGCCGCGGCAAGCGTCGGCCTTTGAGTCCGAGTCGCAGTTGCAGCACTTCTCGGCGGTGCTGGGCGATGCCTTGAGCGCAAGTCCAGCTATCGCGCAAGTTTCCTTGAAACAGCCCGCTGTATAATTGTTGCCCCAAGGCTACTAAATTGGGTGCTGAGTTGTTTCCCGAACGGGAGAGGCCGCGACCAGCCGAATTGCTTCCCTGTACTGCTTTTCCCTGGAGCAAGCCCACCAGCGGGTCGTTCATCAGTTGAGCAGACAGTGCAAGCCATTCGTCGATCGGCCAGCGGACTTGTTGTTCGGCTAAGGGTACACCGGGTGCAACCCTTTCTGTCCGCACTAGATATTCGTCGTCCCCAACAGGGGTGACTGAGAGTTGAAATTCCTGGCTCACGGATTTAGCGCCCTCCCGCCTTAATTCTGAATTTGCCTGCGTTTTTGTGGCTAGCAATAGCACTCGGCAACATATTTTTTACTCTTTCTATCAAAGTTTCTGAATGCGCTTCCCCCGATCGGGCGATCGCTAGGGTCATATATATTTGTTCAAACACTTTGAGAATATAAAAGTTGTACTTTAATAACAGTTTATTAGTTTTGATTGCCCTGTGGCTCGGTGAAAGCCGAATTTTCTCCAATCTTGCTATCTTTAACATTTTGCACCTCTACCGCAGACCCCTTTAGATTCGTCGTGAACTTGAGTTTCTCATTGCTGAGTAAAGTTAAATTGGAGGCACTTTACCAGGCGGATCTCTAGTTCTTATTAAAATTACTTCAGCTCACGCCAACCGGTTTCAGGGCAATATCGCAGGGAAAGTTGAGTATTTTATTTTTTTTGGCGATCGGTCGAGCGGTCTTTACCGCTTATCCTCTACCACCAACCCCCCATGTGTAATCTTGATTTTGTGTCAATTAATTAATTGGTCAGCCCTGGGTTCTCATCCGTAAGCCCTCCGCCCTCATCCTTAAGACCTCAGTGGCGATCGGTAATCGATAGTTGAGCGTCGATAATTGCTAATAACTTATTGCTAATTTACCCTTTTTATGATATAGAAAAATTTTTATTTAAATCTCTTAATCTAGTTAAAGTTAAGCATCAAAAATAAACGTAAGCAGCCAAGAACTCTCAACAATACAACGGCGATCAAATTATTCCGGTACTCTCAAGCAACCATCATTTTTGGCATCTAGAGGATTACGCCTCATCAGTCCGGTTCTTCGGATAATTATTGGATTTGGTTGCGAAGCCTCTACAAAACAATAGGGTTTCGCAGCCTCGCGGTGGGTCATTCCCGCTCAAAATGCCGATCGAGCTTGCAACTGTCACCAAAAAAGACTTCTGCTATATACTGTTTTTTGGCATACTTGGCAATCCGTCTTGAGATAGATATATTTGGGTAGAACTCTTAGTATTGATCCGAAAAAAAAAATTTTTCTCAGTTCGCGAGGTTTCCTCGTATCAAGAGAAAATTGTGCAACTAAAAATTAGAACAAATATTTGCCTGGGCGAATTATCTAAATTTCTAATTAGTCATCGGGAACTAAAATTAGAAGCGTGCAGTCGTTTAGGAAAGAGATTCAAATCCTAAGTCAGGGAAGGATTTGTCAAAGCTGGGAGTGTTACAAAACTTCAATACACCCAGCCAAGCTCGGAAAAAATGCAAGGGAAAAATTTGGGGGATACAGGTTTTGGGTAGTTATTTAGGAGTTGTCAGTTGCCAGTTTAAATTCAGCTAATTCACTGTAGAAATTACGTAGAAAATCTACAATCAAGAGCCCTTCGGCGCAGCTTACTGTAGAAACTACGGAGAACATCTAAACAGCTCGGCGCTTCGGCGCAGCGCTTACGGTGTAAGTGGCGGATCAATTAATTTTGGTTTGCAATGGCAGAAGATAAAACTCGCAATACAGTGAAAAAAACCCTTGCAGTTTAAGTGGCATCTATAATAGTAAAGATGAGGAAAACAGCTCCTATAGCAGGCGAAAGCATGAAGTTAGATTTTTTTCTTCGGCGGTCTCCTGTTTGGTGATAAATTGACTCTAAGAAGCTTACCATTTTTTGGGAAATATCAACGATGGCAGACGAACAGTTGTTAGAAGAAGGGCTGGGAAAAGTTTCTCGCGCTCAAGATGAAACACAAAATCCTGACGGGGGTTTAGACAATAACACCCCTAACAAGTTAATTAATGATGCGCTCGAAAGAGAGCTTGGCAACGATCTTGCGACTCCGTTTAAGGGCGTACCCGAAGAAGGTGCCGGCGACGACGCTGATGACAGCGACAGCATTGTCCAGACTTTTGGAGGTACTGATGACGATGATGACGATGACTTAGATGATGGCAACGGCATGGAACCGCGCCGCCGAGTCGTCGGTAGCGATGACGATGACTTAATTGTCGCCACTGGCAATGAGGATGAGATATACGGCAAACAAGGCAAGGACGAAATCAAAGGAAACCGTCGCAACAAAAATAAAATCTACGCGGGTAAAGGTGACGACGATTGCGAGGGCGGCGATGACGACGATGAAATAAGAGGCGATCGTGGCAACGACGACTGCGAAGGCGGCAAAGGCAACGACACCCTTAACGGCGGTAAAGATAACGATACCGTGATGGGCGGCGAAGGCAACGACGACTGCGAAGGCGATGACGGCGATGACTTGGCCCACGGCAACGAAGGAGATGATGACGTTGACGGCGGCGCCGGCAACGATAGCGTCTATGGCGGCAAAGGCAATGACGATTGCGAGGGCGGCGACGGCAACGATGCCGTCAGGGGGGACACAGGCAACGACGATTGTGAGGGCGGCGCTGGCAACGATACCCTTAATGGCGGCAAAGATAACGATACCGTTAATGGCGGTGACGACAGCGACAACTGTGCAGGCGACGACGGCGACGACAGCGTTAGCGGTGGCACCGGCGACGATACCGTTAATGGCGGCGACGGCAGCGACAACTGTGCAGGCGACGACGGCGACGACAGCGTTAGCGGTGGTGCTGGCGATGATACCGTAATGGGCGGTGTCGGCAGCGACAACTGTGCAGGCGACGACGGCGACGACAGCGTTAGCGGTGGTGCTGGCGATGATACCGTAATGGGCG
>NZ_JAUBUI010000060.1:34397-39794 GCF_036705385.1 Microcoleus sp. B3-A4
GTGTCGGCAGCGACAACTGTGCAGGTGACGACGGCGACGACAGCGTTAGCGGTGGTGCTGGCGATGATACCGTAATGGGCGGTGCCGGCGACGATAGCCTCGTTACTGGCGACGGCAATGACATGGCAGACGGCGGCGACGGCGACGACAGCGTTAGCGGCGGCGGCGACGGCAACGATACGCTGATGGGCGGCAACGGCAACGATACGCTGATGGGCGGTACTGGCAACCATACCTGTGTAGGCGGTGCTGGAAATGACGTTTATGTCGTGAGTAACAGTACCTCTGGGGCAAGTGCAGTCATCAATGACTTCGAAGACGGCCTAGACAAGTTTCTGCTGTTTGGCGACTTGAACTTTAGCAGCTTGACCTTTATACAAGTCGGCGGCAATACCGAAATTCGGGTCAATAACTTCGCGCTGGCGCTATTGTTGAATGTCAACGCAACGCTTATCGATGCTGGCGACTTTTTAGGAGTTACCGGTTCAAATCCAAATCCAAATCCAAATCCAAATCCAACTCCAACTCCAACTCCGAATCCGATTTTTAACCCTCCGCGAGTGGGAGCTAATAACAGCCTGACTGCTGGTTCCAGCGGCGGCGAGCAAAAAATTACTCGTGAGTTGTTGGAGTTTGTCGATGACCAGCAAGGTCCTGGCGGCATAGTCTACACGGTAACCGAGCTGCCCGATCCTACAACCGGCCAACTATTCTTTAAGGGAGTCGCCGTACAACCCGGTTCGACCTTCACTCAAGCAGACATTAACGAAGGCTTTGTAAGTTTCAAAGCGACAGTAGGTTATAAGGGTGAGGCTGGTTTTGATTTTAAAGTTAGCAACGGCAGAAATGAGTTCCGCGGCCAGCGTTTTAGCTTGATAGTCGAGCAAAATGTCTTTAACTTTGCTGGCACTACACAAGCTCAAGTTATTGTGGGTTCTGCGACGCTGGATAACGACATCGAAGGCAGCGATGGTGACGATAACATTACAGGCGGTCAGGCCAACGACAGAATCATTGGCGGCAAAGGTAAGGACACAATCATCGGCGGCGATGATGATGACGATATGGACAGCGGCGAAGACGATGACGATATCGAAGCTGGCGGTGGCAATGACAAATTAAAAGCAGGCAAAGGCAACGACAAAGCCAAAGGTGGCGATGGCAATGACGATTTCGACGGCGGCGAGGACGATGACGATCTCGACGGTGGCATCGGCGATGACACAGTAGTAGGCGGTCCTGGGAATGACGTATTAACAGGAAATGAGGGCAATGACACGATCGAAGGCGGCCTAGGAACCAATACTCTAAGTGGTGGTGGTGGAAACGATCGCTTTCTTTATCTGACTTCCCGCGAAGATATTACAACAGTTGCAGAAGCTGACTTTATTACTGACTTTAATGTCACTGACGATGTTTTAGAGTTTTCTAACGCAGCTTTTAGTCTCAACGCTTCTATCTTGACCAAAGTGGAGATTACTGCTAATTCTACTTTTGGGGCGATCGGCGGCGCTAATTTGCTCGACTTCACCGCGGATATCACTGTTACCAGCATCGCGAGTTTACAACTGCGGTTTGCAGAGTTGGGTGGCAACCCAGACGTGCCTATTTTCTGTCAGTTTATAGATGCCGAGACCGGCCGTTTGGTTCTGGTCTATGGTTTTGGGGCGCGCTTGGACATTGTGGCCAGTTTCTCGGCGACCATCCGCCTGGATGTCAGTAACTTTGTCTTCACGGGCCCGCCACTAAATATTCCTGTCGGTACTGCCGGCCCTGACAATGTGGATTTCACCACTTCTCCGGCCGCAGTTAATTTCGATGGTTTAGCAGGCGATGACAACATTGTCGGCAGCAATTATAACGATAGCCTCAAGGGCGGCGACGGCAACGATACCATCACCGGCGGCCTCGGTTTGGATGTCATAAGCGGTGGCAGTGGTGCGGATCTGTTTGTTTACAGGACAACTAAAGAAGGCGGCGATAAAATTTCCGACTTTACTGTTGGGGTAGACAAATTCGAGTTTAGCGCGAGCGCTTTCGGGAATTTGACGACGACTAACTTTGACGCTGTAAGTGGTTCAAATCCGGACATTACTGGCAAAGAGTTAGTGATTTTCACAGGCGGCAGTTATGCTTCTTTGGAAGATGCACAAGCTAAAGCCCTGGGCAATTCTACAACTGCTGGTTTCTTCGCATTTACTAATGCCTCGAACGAGACTGTGTTGTATTTTGACTCGAACGGTACCGTAGCCGGTGGTTCTACCTTGATTGCGAATTTAGGTACTGCTGCTAGCAATCTGGGAACGGCGGACTTTGTATTTACAGGTACGATCGCCTCTTCTGATAATGCGACTACTACCAACTCAGGCAGCATTGTTGATTTAACTGCTGCTGGAAACACTTTCCCGAGCGACTTTAACAATTTCGGTTCAGGTGCTGGCGGCTACAACTTCACCACTCCTGTCTTGTTTACCGGAGATGCTAATGCTAACAGCGTCACTGGTACTGAGTTTGCTGACATCTTCAGCGGCGGTTCTGGTGCAGATGTTCTGGCTGGCGGTTCTGGTGCGGATCTGTTTGTTTACAAAGCCACAGGCGAAGGCGGTGATACCATTACCGACTTTACCTCTGGAAGTGACAAATTCCAGTTTACCGCGAGCGAATTCGGCAATTTGACTACGACTAACTTTGACGGTGTGACGGGTTCAAATCCTGACATTACTGGCCAAGAGTTAGTGATTTTCACAGGCGGCAGTTATGCCTCTTTAGAAGATGCACAAGCTACAGCCCTGGGCAATTCTACAACTGCTGGTTTCTTCGCCTTTACGAATGCGTCGAACGAAACGGTGTTGTATTTTGACTCGAACGGTACCGTAGCGGCTGGTTCTACCTTGATTGCGAATCTGGGTACGGCTGCTAGCAATCTGGGAACGGCGGACTTTGTATTTACAGGTACGATCGCCTCTTCGGATACTGGTACTTCGCCGACTGGTACTACTACCAACTCAGGTAGCGTTGCTGATTTAACTGCTGCTGGGAATACTTTCCCAACCGACTTTAACAATTTCGGTTCAGGTGCTGGCGGTTACAACTTCACTACTCCTGTCTTGTTTACCGGAGATGCGAGTGCTAACAGCGTCACTGGTACTGAGTTTGCTGACATCTTCAGCGGCGGCAGCGGTGCAGATCTTCTGACTGGCGGTGCTGGTGCGGATCTGTTTGTTTACAAAGCAACAGGCGAAGGCGGTGATTCGATTACTGACTTTACCTCTGGGGTAGACAAATTCGAGTTTAGCGCGAGCGCTTTCGGCAATTTGACTACGACTAACTTTGACGGTGTGAGCGGTTCAACTCCTGACATTACTGGCAAAGAGTTCGTGATTTTCACAGGCGGCAGTTATGCTTCTTTGGAAGCTGCACAAGCTACAGCCCTGGGCAATTCTACAAGTGCTGGTTTCTTCGCCTTTACGAATGCGTCGAACGAGACTGTCTTGTATTTTGACTCGAACGGTACGGTGACAGGTGGTTCTACCTTGATTGCGAATCTGGGTACGGCTGCTAGCAATCTGGGAACGGCGGACTTTGTATTCACAGGTACGATCACGTCTTCTGACACTGGTACTTCTCCCACTGGTACTACTACCAGCTCCGGCAGCGCTGTCGATTTAATCACTAATCCCGGTACTTTCCCGACCGGAGTTAACAATTTCGGTTCAGGTGCTGGCGGTTACAACTTCACCACTCCTGTGTTATTTACCGGAGATGCGAGTGCTAACAGCGTCACTGGTACTGAGTTTGCTGACATCTTCAGCGGCGGCAGCGGTGCAGATCTTCTGACTGGCGGTGCTGGTGCGGATCTGTTTGTTTACAAAGCAACAGGCGAAGGCGGTGATTCGATTACTGACTTTACCTCTGGGGTAGACAAATTCGAGTTTAGCGCGAGCGCTTTCGGCAATTTGACTACGACTAACTTTGACGGTGTGAGCGGTTCAACTCCTGACATTACTGGCAAAGAGTTCGTGATTTTCACAGGCGGCAGTTATGCTTCTTTGGAAGCTGCACAAGCTACAGCCCTGGGCAATTCTACAAGTGCTGGTTTCTTCGCCTTTACGAATGCGTCGAACGAGACTGTCTTGTATTTTGACTCGAACGGTACGGTGACAGGTGGTTCTACCTTGATTGCGAATCTGGGTACGGCTGCTAGCAATCTGGGAACGGCGGACTTTGTATTTACAGGTACGATCGCCTCTTCTGATACTGGCACTACTGTGACTGGTACTACTACCAACTCAGGTAGCGTTGCCGATTTAACTGCTGCTGGGAATACTTTCCCCGTCGCCTTTAACAATTTCGGTTCAGGTGCTGGCGGTTACAACTTCACCACTCCTGTCTTGTTTACCGGAGATGCGACTGATAACAGCGTCACTGGTACTGAGTTTGCTGACATCTTCAGCGGCGGTTCTGGTGCCGACATTTTCAACGGCGGTTTGGGTAACGACAGCATTTCCGGCGACGATGCTAATGACAGCCTCTTCGGCGGTGGCGGTAGCGATACTCTCAACGGCGGCATCGGGAATGACACTTTAATCGGTGGTGTGGGAACCAATGTTCTCAACGGCGGTGCTGGTTTGGATGTGTTTGTGTTCAGCGGAACTACTGCTGACGGCGGGGATTTCATTACCAATTACAGCATTACTGATGATGTAATTAACCTCGACAGCACTGGTTTTGCAGCCTTTACAACCGGATCTGGGCCTTTGGGTTCGAGTTTCTACGCTTACAGCAGCACAGTGTCTGATGTAACTGTGTTTGAAGCAACTTTAACCGGGCCGTCCATCATGGCTATCTACGACGGTTTGTCTACTAAACTGTATTACGATAGCAACGGTTCTACGGTTGGTGGTAACAGTTTGTTTGCCACTGTCGATGTCAATTTGGGACCGACCGGTAATACTGAATTGTTCTTGTTCTAAACGGCAAGAATCCTAATCGGGATATCGGTACGGTTAGGGACACGGCAAGCCGTGTTCCTACAATAAATAGGTAAGGACACAGTATTACTGTGTCCTTTTTTTTGTAATTGTTAAACAATTTAGTCGCTATTTTTTTGGTAGGGAAATGGCATTGCCAAGTCCTCTTTTGCGTTGTTGTCCAGGGTTAGAGTCGATCGCACTCGCGAGGGCAATTTCACGATCCAATCCGGTTTATTTTACCCGTTATATCCCTGCCGGTTGTATCGGAATGATTAAACCGCAGAGGACACAGAGGACACAGAGAAAGGGAAGAGAGAGATGAGTAATTCCGATGCGAACGGATTTGATACAGCACTTCCGGATGTTATGAGGTACAGTAGCAGCAATTAGTAAACCAGTTTTTGAGATGTTTTGGATTAATTAA
>NZ_JAUBUI010000189.1:0-2475 GCF_036705385.1 Microcoleus sp. B3-A4
GTTAAATTTAGCAGTTCCAAAAAGCCAAACCTCGACTATAACATAAAAGTAATTCTGCAAGAGGTCTAATCTGAAACGTTGAGCCGAGGCCCACTTCACTCGTCACATGAATTTTTCCACCATGGGCCTGGACAATCTGTTGGAAGATCGCTAACCCCAGCCCAAAGCCTCCACTTTCCTGCGATCGCTCGGTGTCTACTCGATAGAAGCGATCGAAAATATAGGGTAAGTCCGCTTCTGGAATACCGATTCCCGTATCGACAATCTGAATGACCGCCAAATTGGAATGAAGAAATAGGCGTATCTTTACAGTTCCGCCAACGGGAGTATATTTACAGGCGTTGTAAAGCAAGTTTTCGACTACTTGCCGCAGCAAATCAGGATCGGCTAATAATTCAATCGGTTGTTCCGGTGA
The DNA here is from genome assembly GCF_036705385.1 of Microcoleus sp. B3-A4. NCBI lineage: Bacteria > Bacillati > Cyanobacteriota > Cyanophyceae > Oscillatoriales > Microcoleaceae > Microcoleus > Microcoleus sp. B3-A4. Next base: position 416 of record NZ_JAUBUI010000189.1, read on the forward strand.
TTCGCAGGTGAGTTTGATATTTTGGGCTTCTGCAACTGCGAGAAACTGGGTTGCTAAATTGCTGAGGAGCTCGTTGAGATTGATTAACTTGAGCGATTCCGGCGCAAGTCGCCCCTGATGACGAGCTAACAGCAGTAAATTATTCACGAGGGCTCCCATTGATTTTGCGCTATCTACAATGTTTTCTAAGGGAGGATGGTAAGGTGAATCATCACCCGCGATGAGCAACCCAAGCTGGGCATTAGTGAGAATGGCAGACAGGGGCGATCGCAACTCGTGAGAGGCATCGGCTGTAAAGCGCTGAAGCTGCTGATAGGCTTGCCGAATCGGTTGCATGGCCAGCCCGCTGAGAAACCAACCTGTGAGGGCAATTAAGCCCAGTGTCAGCGGGACAGCGAGAGTTAGCACGATCTGAAGCTGAGTGAGCCTGTTTTGAGTTTCTGTCAGGGGAGTTGCAACCTGAAGATAACCGAGTACCCCTGTTCTACCTTCAACGGGCAATGTCACCTGACGCAGCCAGATTCCTTTTCCCAAAAGTGGATCGGTCGATCGAACTGTGAGATAACCAAAGGGCGTATTTAACCGATCGGGAGGAGAATTCCCAAAAAAACGAACTAGCCGCCCTTGTGCGTTATACCAGCGCACGTAAATCAGATCTTCAGCAAGGGGATGGGAACCACTACCTAACAAGGAAACATGATTCAGATCGACCTGGTTCTGGTTTTGGCGAACTTCATAATGCACGCTGGCAGCCATGACTCGAGTTTTGTCATACAGCAGTCGATCGAGCGCCTCTAGTTTATCTTTCACCTCAATCTGATAGATCGCCCCAGCAAACAGCACGAGAATGCTTCCCATTGAGAGGGTAAACCAACGAGCCAGATTGCGACGACTTTGATTGAACACGGCTTGCGTTTACGATCGTTGCTTTTCGGGGGAAGCGAGGCGATAACCCATGCCGTAAATGCTCTCGATCCAGTCTGCCGATCCTACAGCCTGCAAGCGTTGGCGGAGTTTGCGAACTAGAACAGTAATCGCATTGCTCTCTGGTTCAGTCCCCCATGGTTGAGTCGATGTGGGGTATTATCCCCAGCACCTCTCAGTTAGAACTGGACGTGCCCGTTTCCGTGCATCCAGCTCCCGATATTCTTAGGGAGTGACCCTTTTGCTCATGTGTGAGTAGTCATGACAGGATTCGTGGATTGCTAGAAGATTTTTAGGTTTCCAGTTATCATGATTCTCGTCGATGTGATGTAGATTTACTCGCTCGTCGCTCATAAATTTCATCCCACAATGACCGCATGAATGGTTTTGCTTTTTAAGGGCTTTAGAGGTCAAATCATCGTATAACTTACTATTGCGTTCGCTCCAATAAGTTAAATCTCCGTCATAGGGCGATTTATCCCCTTTGACGGAGATGTGTTTGTTTTCGGAGTAAGGAACCGTTGGAAATGCCTTCTTAACAAGCTTAACGCTTGATTCTCTGGTATTTTTGGATTCCTTGTTAAATACCGTGTATGTTCTGTGATTTAAGAACCAAAGTGAAAACCTTGCTCCTGACATATCACAGAACCTATGGTAATTTCTCCATCCTCTAACTATTGGTGCTAGCTTTTCGGCTTTTACCTTAGAACCATAATTCGAGCAATTAACGATGTTCTTTACCTTCAAACGGAACTTTTTAAAATTATCCACTGAGGGGTAGCTTTTAAATCTTCCGTCGCTTAACACTTTGAAGTGCCAGCCGAGAAAGTCGAATCCATCTGTCGTAGCGGTAATCTTGGTCTTCTTAGCACTTACCATCATTCCTCTTGCTGCTAAAAAATTATCAATTTCGGCAAGTATTTTGACTGCATCGTCTTGAGGTCTAAGCATTATCACCATATCATCCGCATAACGGATTGATGTTTCGACAATGTTTGACGCTGGGGTTTTGCCAGTTATTCTAAATCCATCCTTATGGTATCTGTGAATACTTTCAATGTAAGGATTCAGGTCTGAAAAAGGGGAATGAGCTCAGGCCGAGCCAAGTCACAAGAATGGGCAGAAATAGCCTCACG